>NZ_SJWW01000001.1:0-200880 GCF_004352745.1 Streptococcus sp. KCJ4932
CTATCTTACCATTTAAATAGCATTAATCATACTATTAACATTTGAATTGTTTCAATATTTTTTTATATTGACAAAATATCATGAGAAACAAAAAAAGAAGAACAAATGCTCTTCTTTTTTTATTTGTGATTTAATAAAGTTCATTTTTGAAGGGGATTTTTAAACTTTTGAAAAGACTATTTTCTTGAAAAGCTAAAAAACATAATAAATTTCATTCTTTAGATCAATTTACGCCAATCTTCATCAATTCTATTATTTGTTGCTGTCCAAGTAGAAGCAAGGTTAAAAATGGTGAATTCTTTATGTTTATCGTTTGTATCATAATATGAGAGTCTTACTTCATCAAAAGTTTCACCGTTGAAATCTTTCTGTAGCAAAATAAATTCTAAATCAAATCTTTTGATTTCACTACCACTTAGTAAGAAAGAATATGAACCATTATTCCCAAAATATTCTTTCCCCTCTTTAGTGTCATGATGAGTTACCTGTATCATATTACCCACATGTTTATTCTGAGAATAAAGTGACAGATTTACATTTCTTATAATCTGTTTAGTTGACTTTGTATTGTGCAATTCGATCCATAAAGGAACATCAAATACCATCCCATTTAATGATTTACTAAAGCCCCACGCCTCATTTGTTGACTTATTGTAAACGGATTTAATGTAAATATGAACCTTTCCCCTATTTGATAGTACATACATAAAAAAAGTTTGAGCAAAAAATCCAATTAGAGTGGAGACTAAGGATATTAAAGCACCAATTATGAGCAAAACAATTTCTTTATCTTTAAAAATTTCCATTAAAAAACTGCCTCACTTCTCCCATCAAAATACACTCTTTTTGCAATTTCATCATTAACTTTGTTTAACTCATCTTCACTTTTGTTAGAAGTGTCAATATCAAGATTATCTAGAGAACCAAATTCTCTCTCTAAATCTAATAATAACTGAATCAATTTTGTCTTAACGCTACTTAAAATTCGTAAGAAAGTTGTTTTACTAATAACTTGCTCTAATCTTATACATCTTATCATACCACCACTATTATTGCTTATAATTCCAGCGCAATCAATTAAATTAAAAGTAACCTCATTCTCACTCTTTATCGTATCTTCTATAATATTTATTCCCTCTTTTATCACCCTTGTTTTTAAAACTTCTTGTAATTCATTACTAAAATATGATTCTGATAGTGGCTGCCTCGTTACTAAATTATTTGCATTAAAACCAGTGTACCTAATCATATAAGTTACCTTTTTACGATAATCAGGTACGATACTGTCGCTAGTATATCCATTTAACTCATTTTCTATCCATTGTTGAAGTTTTGGATTATTCAACGTATATGAAATAACTAATAACCTTTGAAGAGCATTTTCAACTGTTATATTATCCTGAGCAATATCTTTAATTATCTGACTTCTTGTCATTTTCTAATTTCCTTCTCTAATTAGCCTTATTCAATTCAAGTATATCATACTATTAACTTAAATCATTATTTTAGTTCTATATTCAATATATTTACCCCCCTAATGTTTTTATCGTTATATTCTAAAACTACTTAAAATCGAAAATAGTGACCTCATACTTTTATTGATTCCACTCTCCCCTCACCCCACCAACTCACTGATATCATTAATCACTTTGGCATTCATGGTGTTAAGTTTTTGAATGTCTTCTTGGCTGTATGGGAAGGTGTTTAACAAAATACCATCCATGCCTGCTGCTTGTGCGATTGCCATATCACTGGTAAAGTCGTTGCCGACCATGACGCTTTCTTTTGGATCAAGCTGATTTTCTTCTAAAACAAGATTCATAAAATCGACTTGTGGTTTCTTCATTTTGTGGTCAGATGAGATATAAATCTTGTCTAAAAACTCTCTGCAGCCTGTCATTTCAATCTCTGCTTGGGTGAATGCTCGCTGGGCATTTGATAGTAAGATAACTTTGGCGCCTGCTTCTTTTAATGTTTTTAAAGTTGCTAATGTATGCTCATAGGCTTGCAATTTCTTACGTGACAGCATTCTAAAAGTCTGAGCAATCAGATTTCCCCAAGTTTCTAAATCTAGGATAATGCTATCCGTCGCATGTTTTTGCGGTGCTTCTAACATGAGTTCGATAAAGACATGAACCAAATCAACTTCGACATGTTCTAGTTTGAGTCGCTTACGCAACTGCTCTTCTTGGCGTTTAATCAAAGCATCATAGTGTGCCTTTAGAGCTGGTCCAGTATAATCAGCCCCATAAGCCCGATAAAGTTCTGCCATTTGCGCCCATAATTGGGGATTTTCCTCATCGGTTTCAATATCAACCAAGGTACCGTAAAAATCAAAAATATAGTTTTTATACTGCAAATTTGCCATTTATCCTCACCTAAAAATCTTATGATTACGTTTACAAGGGCTATTATAGAGGAAAATATGGCATTTGACCAGCCTTAATCACAAAAAAATAGCCAACCATTTTTGAAAAATGATTAGCTGACTTTTTTTATCATGAACGAAAAGCATCCAAAATGATTTTAAACTCATCGTTTGTAAGTGTCACACCTTTACCCATCTTGCTGTGGTCTGGGCTCCAAGAGCGAATATCAAATTTTGGCTCGGCACCATTAAAGCTGACACGGTTCAATTCTTTTGTCCATCCTTTATCGCTTTCTGATAGGGTAAGCAAGTGTTCAACAATTTCAAATTTAAATTCTGACATATTTATCTCCTCCTACTTAATATATTCGTAAAAAATTTCTAAACTTTTGATTATTTATTTTTTTTCTTAAAAGGTGTATAATCATTTTATCAATTTTTAGGATAAATGACTATGAAAAATATTATTAAGCAGTTTAAAAAGCAAGCGCAAGCTTATATTGACTTTCGAGCGCCACAGACAAGTGAGATTAATTTAAAAGCTAATAAAATCATTACCATCATCAAGGAAGCCCAAGACAAGCATCTTGCCCTTCATGCCATTTATGAGGATGATAGTTTTACAGGAGATTTGGTCAAATACGATGCTAAAAACGGTAAGCTCATTTTGAAGAACTTCCAAAAGAACATTTCAACCATTATTCCTATTGATGATATCAAACGTTTAAGCCTTGTGCCGCCGACAGTTAGAAAATCTCAGTTGCAAAATCTCAACAAAAAATGAACGACCTAAACACAAATGTTTATCAGTCGTTCATTTTTTTATTATTACTGCATTAATTATGCGCGAACAGTTTTGCTTGAACCGTCGTTTTTGTAGAGGTTAACAAGACCTTCTTTACAAGCACGAATCATGTCACCAGGCTGAACCGCTTGTGGGACAGTGATTGTTAGTAATTCCATTGGGTTTGGAGCGCGGTCGATTTTATTGCCATCAGCATCGTGCAAATCTTTGATAGTTGTTTCAAAGTGACGAAGACCTGGACCGTAAAATTCGACCTTATCTCCTTCGAGGATAACGTTACGTTGACGGATTGTTGCTGTCATTGTGCTTTCATCAAAGGCAACAACTTCTCCGACAAATTTATATTGTGGTATTTTACGACGAGCGCCAAAGAGTTGCTCGTTTTCTGTTGGTGTTTGGTAGTAGAAACCAGTTGCCAATTCACGTTGAGCTACTTTCCAAAGCTCATCAAGCAATTCGCCTTTGATGGCTTCAAATTTTTCTGGGCTTTCTAGGTAAGCATCAACAGCTGCGCGGTAGCAGTTTGTAACTGTTGACACGTAGTGAATTGATTTCATACGACCTTCAATCTTGAAGCTATCCACACCATTGTCAATCAAATCTGGCAAGTGTTCAATCATACACATGTCAACTGATGACATTGAAAATGGTTCTGGAATTTCACCTTCAAGACTTTTACGTTCCTGACCAAATGGCATATCGTAAAGGTCATATTTCCAACGGCAAGATTGTGAGCATCCACCGCGGTTAGCATCACGGTGACTCATGTGGTTTGAAAGGACACAACGTCCTGAATAACCGATACACATTGCCCCGTGAACGAAGGCTTCAATTTCAAGTGATGTGTGTTTGCGGATTTCTGCAATTTCAGCAACCCCAACTTCACGCGCCAAAACAACACGTGATACACCAACTTCTTCCCAGAAAGCGAAAGCTTCATAGTTAGTTGTAGAAGCTTGTGTAGACACATGGACTTCTAAACCTGGTGCTTCTGTTAAACAAATCATAATCATGGCTGGGTCTGATACGATAACTGCATCTAATCCCATATCACGAAGTTGACGGAACCACTCTCCTGCACCGACTTCGTTTCCTTCGTGAGTAACCATGTTAGCTGCGACGTGCACACGAGCACCGCGAGCATGGGCATAGTTAATCCCTTCTTGCAATTCTTCCATAGAGAAGTTACCAGCACGGCTACGAAGACCGTATTGTTGACCACCTACGAAGACTGCATCTGCTCCGTAATCGACAGCGACTTTTAATTTTTCAAGAGTTCCAGCAGGTGCTAAAACCTCTGGACGTTTAAAATTATTTTTTGACATTATAATCTTCCTATTTTCAAGATAGTAAAAATGATTTTTGATAAACGCTAAGCTTTATCCATTTAACTGTGTAATCCTGCTTATCATGCCCTGAAATAGTAACTCAATCATGATAAACAGATATTTGCGTGAGCCTTATTTGACTTCTTCTGGATCAAATTCGTAGAATCCAGTTCCAAGTGTACGACCTTTTGGATGCAATTTACGAATTTCTTCATCAAACAAGAAGGCTTGATCTGATGTAAATTCACCAGTTTCCATCAATTCTTTTGTTTTCACAAAGATTTTTGCGATTTCAACAAAATCATGACCTGGGCAATAAATACCATCTAATTTCCAATGAGTGTAGTTATGCTCTACCAATTCTGTTAATTTTGGCATCATATCAAGGTCGTCAGTATCAAAGATGTGTGTACCGTGTTTGTCTTCATAAATTGAATAGTGTGAGTCTTTGTTACTTGGTTCAGCAAGGAAAAGACCACGTTCACGTGTTTTTTCATCATCGATGTGTGTAAAATTATAATAATTTTGCAACAAAGGACGTTTTGAATGATGAATAACAGTTGCTCCGTAAACAAGTACTTCAGCTGGGTAGCGAAGATTTTCAGACATTTGGAACAACTCTGCTGATGGGATTTCACGCGCAAGAACTGTTTCACTTGCTCCGTGGTCACCCCAGAAGTTTACTTGACGACTTGATGTCACGAAAACTGAAGCATCGTAAATCATCTTGAAGTTGTAGCCTTCGTGTTTGTTGATGTGGAAAAGTCCAGCATCACAAGCTACCACGTAATCTGCTTTGATTTCTTTCAAGAAATCAAGGTATGGTCGAACGGCATTGATCATGTCTTGGTGGAGCAATGCATTACATGCAACACTCAATTCTTTACCAGCGGCATGAACCATATCAGCAATCTCACGAAGTTCATCATACGTGAAATTGTGCGGCAAACGCAAACCATAATTTTCTTCACCCACATAAATGCGGTCAACACCTGCATCTAAGAGCTCTTTGACCTGCTCGATAGATTCAGCTGTCGCAGTAATAATTATTTTTTCCATAACGTTTTAATTATACCACTCCTATAACAATTCGTCACTCAGATCTCCTCAGAATCCTTTTGTTATAGCTTTCTAAAGTATTTTTATATAGCTTCAGAATGAGCAAAACTTTATGAGAGGAGAGACTCAAAAAGAAATCCTCATTTTGAAACAAAAAAGAGGAACAACTATTTTAAACATATTTTTGACAAAGAGTCAAGAGCTTTTTTTAAAAAAAGGTGACAAATATATTAATTTATGGTATGATATCAGTTGAAATAGAGGAGAGGGATTATGCCAACACCGTTAAAGCAACATAAAGACCTTGAAGAACAAGAACAACATCTTCAGGTAGATGATACCCCTAAATTTTACGAATTTCAGGAAATTAATCACAGAAGCGCTAAGCTCAAGGAACTCATGTTCTTTGCCCGTATCGCTTTATTTGCTATTTCCACTGTTGTGGTATCTTTCTTTTTACTTGTCTTGAATCTGGCGCCAATCTGGGCTTTCTTGTTTGCCTCTCTTATCAGCCTAGCCATTACGTCAGCTGTTTCAAGCATTATTTGGTCATTAAGACATTGATAAACCAAACTCCCATTGCTGGGAGTTTTTTAATACGAAAAAAGCGGCCCTTTGGACCGCCTTTTTATTATGCTTTAGTATCTTCTTCTGATTTTTCAGCTTCAGCTTTTGGTTCTTCAGAAGGTGTTTCATCTTCTTTTGCTGTGTAGTCAATGATAATATCATCAACTTCAGCTTCCACATCTTCTTTGACATCACCTGCTTTATCAGCAACATCGTCAACGACATCAGATACTTTTGATGTTAATTCTGATACTTTTTCAGTCGCATAGTCAGCTGCTGCTTGACCTTTTTCTTTAACGACTTCAAGAAATTCATCAGTTGTTAATTCGCCTGATTCAAATTTTTCTTTGTAATCGTTAAAAGTGTCTACTGCTAAGTCAGTGTATTCTGTTGCCTTATCTTTAGCTTTTTGATGGTATTCAGAAGGATTTTCTTTGTAAGCTTGATATGCTTTACTTGCTTTTTTCTGTAATTCTTTACCTTTTTCAGTAGATAGGAAATAAGCTGCGGCTGCACCTGAGGCAACACCAATAATCACATTTCTCAATAATTTACTCATGCTCTTTCTCCTTTTTTAATAGTTTTGAGGCAACTTTACCGACAGCATAAGCTGCACTAGCTTTACCAACATTTGATGTTGCTTGAGTTGCTTTTTGAGAAAGACGACGCGCTTGCGCATTCAAATCAGAAACTGATTCTGAAAGGTCTGCTACTGCGACAAACAAAGGATCAATTGTTGACACTTTGCCATTGACATCTTCTACTAAAACATTAGCTTTAGCGAGGATTTCATTGGCTTGGTGAAGGGATACATTCACATCACTTGTCAACACTTTAATCGTTTCTTTTGACTCCTCAATAGTCTCATTAACAACATCAACTGTTTTATATAGTTTAACACCAATTGGTATAAAAACGCCAACCATAACTGCAAAAGCGATGGCAAAAATTAACAAAGCTACTTCTAACATCTTATCTCCTATCTCCTAAGCACTTATTCCTGATAATAAGGAATATCTTTTTGGTTTCTTCTCCACACGACCAAGACAATTCCAAGAAGAATTAGTACAGCTGACAACCACTGTGATACTCGCATGCCTAAGAACATCAAACTATCTGTTCGCATGCCTTCAATCACAAAGCGTCCGCAACCATACCAAATCAAATAAAAGAATGTCACTTCTCCTTGTTTTAGAAAACGTGAACGGTGTCTCACACTCATGATAATGATAAAACCAAGCAAGTTCCACATTGACTCGTATAAAAAGGTCGGAACGCGGTAACTACCGTCGATATACATTTGATTTTTAATGAAATCTGGCAAGTAGTTAAGACTCTTAACGGCTTTACCATAAGCTTCTTGATTGATAAAGTTTCCCCAGCGCCCAATTGCTTGCGCAATCATCACACCAGGAGCTGCAATATCCAAGAAATCAAGTGGATTAATGGCACGATAATATGAAAAGACAAAGAGAACAATGGCTCCCGTCAACAAGCCACCATAAATGGCTAGACCACCATGCCATACCGCAAAAATCTCAGTCCAAGGCTGACTAGCGTAATAGTCAAAATCAAATATCACATAATAAAGACGAGCCCCGATAATTGCTATTGGAAAAGCAATTAAAATAAAATCTAAAATATCATCTGGAATAATCTTACGTCGTGGTGCTTCTTTCATAGCTAAATAAACTGCTAGAAGCATACCTGAAACAATGAAAAGCGCATACCAACGAATGGCAAAGGGACCAAATTGAATCGCGATTGGATTAATCATTGGTTCCCCTCATTCTTTGTAATGAGTTGGGTCAAGCGTTCTTCAAAAGTCTTCGTCGCATCAAATCCCATTTGTTTGGCACGATAGTTCATGGCAGCTGCCTCAATAACAACTGACATGTTTCGACCAGTTTGAACTGGGATACGTAGACGTGGAATTTTGACTCCTGACAACTCAAGCTCTTCATTACCATTTCCAAGACGGTCAAAGACTTTTCCTGACTCATAATTTTCAAGGTAAATGGCTAATTGAACTTGTGATGAATCCTTAACAGCACTTGCACCGTATAGGCTCATAACGTCGATTATCCCAACTCCGCGAATTTCTAGCAAATGACGAAGAATCTCAGCTGGTTCACCCCAAAGGGTTTCTTCATCTTTAGCAAAAACATCCACACGGTCATCAGCTACCAAACGGTGACCACGTTTAACCAACTCAAGACCTGTTTCACTTTTACCAATACCAGAGTCTCCTTGAATCAAGACACCCATGCCGTAGATATCCATCAAGACACCATGAACACTTGTGCGCTCTGCCAAGCAAGAATCAAGATACCATGACATTTCACCAGATAAACGACTGGTTGGCACGTGACTTTGCAAAATCGCAATGCCTTTTTCCTTAGCAGCGCTAATCATTTCCTCTGGAATAGCCAAATTACGCGCCACGATAATGGCTGGTGTTTCTGGCTTAATCATTTCTCTTAGGACATGACGACGGTTGTGTGAGGTCATTTTTGTTAGATATGACCATTCTTTCATCCCTAAAAGCTGCAAACGCTCTGGTGAATAATAATCAAAATAGCCAGTCATTTCAAGCCCTGGACGTGAAATATCTGACGTTGTAATCTCTTTTGATAATAAGTCATCATCACCGTAGATAACATCAAGTTTTACCTTGTCGACTAACATTTTTACAGTAACTGACATGTCTCATACCATGAACTTTTTACAAAAAATGTAAAATGAATTGAAAACGATAAAAATAGGCTTTTCTTATAACAAGTCCATTTTCACTAAAGTAACAATTCTGTTCAATCCTTTTCCTCTTTTTTCATTATTATATCACAATCAGCCTAAAAAGTAAGCGCTCACGCAAGCTTTTGAAAATTAATTATTAGCTTTTCCAAGTACACGTAAAAAGGCTTGAGACTTTTCCCAAACCTTTTCTTGTTTCATAGACTAGGATAAGTTCCTGTTATACTTATCTAGACTTTTTTGACTGCAACATTAAAAACTCAATTTGTCAGTGTTTACCAGAACCAGCCGTCATTGTCGTCATCATCGTCGACAACTTCAGCATCCTTTCTTCTACGTGGCCCTGTACCATATTGGTCACGAGTGATATCTTCTTTGTAAGGAAGAAAAATTGCTAAGAGGATGTAAAGCAAAATGCCAAAGCCATAAAAGTACATTAGCAATGCTGCTAGGACACGTGTCAAAGGCAAGTCCCAGCCAAACTTATCAGCAATTCCGGCGCAAACACCACAAACCAGTTTATTCTTTCGCTGTTTATAAAGAGCTGATTTCATCTTTATCCCTTCCTTCATTTCTCACTATAATGATTATACCTAATTTCTTTACAAATAAAATCAGCCTTACGACTGATTTTATAATTAATTTGATACTTCTCTATGTTTTTTGCTTGTTGATTTCTAAGAGTTTGCCATGGCAGCGGCCGCAGCGGTATTTTTTGGTATTGACACGGCGTTTTCTACGATACTCTTGCCCGCACTTTTGACAACGATAGCAATGATAAGCCGTCTCACTTGGCATAGTCGGTGCGTAGCGAAGGCCATCAACCTTTTGAAGTAATTCTTTAAAATCTGCGTCAGCGTGTTTGTAACCTTTTCCTTCAAAATAAAGATGATAATGGCAAAGCTCATGACGAACAATCTTTCGAAAGGTCTCCAGTCCAAACACCTCAAGGATTTTTGAATTAAAATCTAGATGCCCATCAGCTGGGAAAAATCGGCCGCCAGTTGTCCTGAGACGAGTGTTCCAGATAGCTGTATGTCGAAAGGCTTTTCCAAAATCTTCTTGTGAAACTTCTTTGATGTAATTAGTTAAGTTCACGTAAATCTACCAAAGAAAGGTTAATTTTGCCACGCTCTTTATCGATTTTTGAAACCCACACTGTGACCACATCACCAACAGAAACCACTTGGCTAGGATGTTTGACAAAAGATTTGCTCATTTGTGAAATGTGAATCAAGCCATCATCGTGAAGACCGATATCAACAAAGGCACCAAAATCGACCACATTTCGAACAGTCCCTTCTAATTTTTGTCCGATTTCAAGGTCAGAAATATCAAGCACATCTTGGCGAAGGACAGGTGCTTCAAAATCATCACGCAAATCACGACCTGGTTTTAAGAGATCAGCAATGATATCTTTCAGCGTTTCTTGACCAAGTCCGATTGTTTCAGCCATATCTTTTACAGACACCGCTTGAAGTTTTGCCTTAGCCGAATCATCCAAATCAGTGATGTCCAGCTCTTTCAGCAAGCGCTCAACTGCCTTGTATGACTCAGGGTGAACACCTGTGTTATCAAGAATATTTTTAGCACCAGGAATGCGCAAGAAACCTGCTGCTTGTTCAAAGGCTTTAGCCCCCAGACGTGGCACTTTCTTAATCTCTTCACGCGAACTGATACGACCGTGTTCATCGCGGTATTTAACGATATTTTCTGAAATGGTTTTATTTAGTCCTGATACATGTGACAAGAGTGCTGGACTTGCTGTGTTAATATTCACCCCGACTTGGTTAACCACGGTATCAACAACGAAATCTAGGTTTTCAGCCAATTTTTTCTGGCTTACATCGTGCTGGTATTGACCGACACCAATTGATTTTGGATCGATTTTAACCAATTCTGCCAAAGGGTCTTGAAGACGACGAGCAATAGAAATGGCAGAACGTTTTTCAACCGTCAAGTCTGGGAACTCATGACGAGCAAGCTCAGAAGCAGAGTAGACAGAAGCTCCGCTTTCATTGACAATAACATAAGAAACGTCTGGAAAATCTTTCAAGACTTGCGCTACGAATGCTTCACTTTCACGGCTGGCTGTTCCATTTCCGATAGCGATAATTTCAATGCCGTAGCTAGAAATGAGCTCAGCTAAATCTTTTTTAGACTGTTCGATTTTGGCTTGGCTAGCAGGTGCAACTGGGTAAATCACTTGCGTTGTCATGAGTTTACCCGTTTGGTCAACCACGGCTAGCTTGGCTCCTGTACGAAAGGCAGGGTCAAAACCAAGAACCATTTTCCCTTTTAGCGGTGATACCAAAAGAAGGTTGCGAAGATTTTCTGAGAAAAGCTCGATAGCCCCATCTTCAGCACTTTCTGTCAACTCACTGTGAATACGACGTTCCATAGCGGGAACGATTTTTTTCTTGATGGTTTTTGAGATGACATCGTCGATGTAAGCATTTCTGTTTTTAAAACGTGACGCCATGAAACGAATCATCTTGTCAGTATTGTGGTCAAAACCAACTTTTAAAATGCCTAATTTTTCACCACGATTAAGAGCTAAAATGCGGTAGCCTTGCATTTTAGAAACTTTTTCTGAGAAATCATAATAGATTTGGAACGTTTTTTTATCATCAGCAGTTTCATCTTTAACGCTCGAAACAACAGAACTATATGACCAGATTTCATTGTAAACCCATGAGCGAAGGCGATTGTCTTCTGAGAAAGATTCAATCAAGATTTCACAAGCTCCTGCGATAGCTTTATCAGCTGTTTCAAAACCATCACAAATAAAAGCTTGAGCTTCTTTTTCAAGCGAAGCTTTATTTTGTAAAATCAGGCGTGCTAGGGGAAATAGCCCTGCTTCTCTGGCAATAGTTGCCTTGGTACGACGTTTTTCTTTGTAAGGAAGGTAAAGTTCCTCAACGTCAGCCAATTTTTCAGCTGCCTCAATTGCTTTTTTGAGCTCAGCTGTTAATTTTCCTTGTTCTTCAATTTTACTTAATACCGTTGCTTTGCGTTCAGCTAAAGCTGTCATGCTTTTATCCAAATCAATGATAGCTTTAATTTGAACTTCATCCAAATTACCAGTCATTTCTTTACGATAACGAGCGATGAAAGGAATGGTATTTCCTTCGCTTGTCAACTCGAGAACTTTGGCAATTTGGTTCTCTTTAATTGTTAATTCTTGAGCAATTTTATGTATATTTTCATTTTTCATAGCCTTTCTATTATATCAAAAAAACTCTTAAAGCTGGGATTTTTACTGATTCTTTTGATGATTTTTAACTTAACTTTTACCGAATTTTATCAAATCCTATCTTATAAATATCCGCTTAGCTTTTGCTGATTTTTTCAAATGATAGTATAATAACTGGTGACTATATTTAGAAAAGAGGTGTCCATCTTATGGCAATCACTCACAAACGTCAGGACGATTTAGAGTCAATGTTTGCAAACTTTGCAAGTTTTCCAAAAGTCTCTAGTGACCCTGAAAAAGAAAAGGAAAGTAAGGATAAAAACGATAAGAAAGCGACTCATTAAGTTTTATGGACATTTTTTCTCACTTACCAGCAAGTGTCTTACAGTGGTTTGCGATTTTTATCTCAATTATCATTGAGGCCTTGCCTTTTGTTTTGCTTGGAACGATTTTATCTGGTTTCATCGAGGTTTACGTGACACCTGATTTGGTGCAACGTTACCTCCCTAAGAATAAATTCCTACGAATTCTCTTTGGAACCTTCGTTGGTTTTATTTTCCCTTCCTGTGAATGTGGGATTATTCCCATCATCACGCGCTTTCTAGAGAAAAAAGTTCCTAGCTACACTGCTGTTCCCTTTCTAGCCACAGCACCGATTATCAACCCTATCGTGCTTTTTGCAACCTACTCAGCCTTTGGAAATAGCTGGCGCTTCTTGTGGTTGCGACTCCTTGGTGCCATTGTAGTTGCTATCACGCTTGGAATTATGCTTGGTTTTGTGGTCGATGACAATATCTTAAAAGAAGATATTGCACCGTGTCATTTTCACAATTACTCTGGTGAGCCTTGGTATCGCAAGATTTTCCTCGTTTTAGCACATGCTATCGATGAATTATTCGACACTGGGCGTTATCTGGTCTTTGGGTCTTTGGTAGCTTCGGCTATGCAGATTTATCTACCGACCCATATCCTAACCAAAATCGGTGGAAATGCCTTAACAGCCATTCTAGTGATGATGCTGTTAGCCTTCATCTTGTCACTTTGTAGTGAAGCCGACGCCTTTATTGGTGCTTCACTTCTCTCAAGTTTTGGGACTGCACCAGTCCTTGCCTTTCTTTTGATTGGTCCAATGGTGGATATCAAAAACCTCATGATGATGCTCAATTCCTTTAAGAAACGTTTTATCGTGCAATTTATTAGCGTTTCTGCTGGGATGATTATCCTTTACTGTCTACTTGTGGGGGTGATTGGATGATTCGATTTTTAATTCTTGCTGGTTATTTTGAATTAACTATGTACTT
The DNA here is from genome assembly GCF_004352745.1 of Streptococcus sp. KCJ4932. Taxonomy (NCBI): domain Bacteria; kingdom Bacillati; phylum Bacillota; class Bacilli; order Lactobacillales; family Streptococcaceae; genus Streptococcus; species Streptococcus sp. KCJ4932. The sequence continues at coordinate 13,379 of NZ_SJWW01000001.1, forward strand.
ACAAATTTCAGGAAAATTAAATCAGTACATCAATAACCACTACGCTTATCTAGCATACATTTCCATGGTGCTGTCATTTGTTTTAGCTATCGTGCAATTAATTATCTGGGTTAAAGATTTGAAAATGCACAGCCATTTACATGGAAAATTAGCGAAAATCACTAGTCCAATGATTCTGGTCATTCCAGTACTTATCGGACTTTTAGTTCCAACAGTAACCTTGGATTCTACAACGGTTTCTGCCAAGGGTTACCACTTCCCGCTTGCAGCAGGCTCAACTGGAACAGTCAGCGAAGATGGCACACGTGTCCAATACCTAAAACCAGATACCAGTCTTTATTTCACTTCTGCTGCTTATGATAAGGAAATGCGAAAAGAAATGAAAAAATACAAAGGTTCTGGTGATTTGACCATTACAACGGATAATTACATGGAAATCATGGAGCTCATCTACCTTTATCCTGATGAATTTTCTGGACGTAATATCACTTATACTGGCTTCGTTTACAATGAACCAGGTCACGATGGTTATCAATTTCTTTTCCGTTTTGGTATTATTCACTGTATTGCCGATTCAGGTGTCTACGGCCTTTTAACAACTGGCAATGCTACTAGCTATCCTAACAACACATGGATTACGGCAACTGGTACTATTAGTCTTGAATACGATAAGACTTTGGAACAAAACTTACCAGTTCTACACATTTCTAAGATTAAAGAAACAGATGCCCCTGATAATCCTTACGTTTATCGCGTCTTTTAGATAATAAAACGCCCACCAGCCTAATAAACTGGTGGGTATTTTTTAATTATTTTTCTTGTAAGCAAAAGCTAGTCTAACTATGTTAAACAAGGTAAAGATTCCCCAAACCGCCATGATTTGCCACTTAGCTTCTGCAAAATAAATCAGCGTTAAAACAAGTGTCGATGAGGTCAAGAGAATTGTCGATAAATGTGCTTTTACAAAATCAAGCATTTCCTTAAATAATCCCTTCTAGGAGACCACGGATAAAGTCTTCAGAGTCGAATTCACCGATATCATCAATTTTTTCACCAAATCCAATGAATTTAACTGGGATATCAAGTTCTTGGCGGATAGCTAGAACAACACCACCTTTGGCAGTTCCATCGATTTTAGTCAAGATGAGTCCTGTTAATGGTGTAATTTTTGAGAATTCTTTTGCTTGGCTAAGAGCATTTTGACCTGTTGAGGCATCAAGGGCAAGAAGGGTTTCGTGCGGAGCATCTGGCACCACACGCTTGATGATTCGACCAATTTTTTCAAGCTCTGCCATCAAATTATCTTTGTTTTGCAAACGGCCTGCTGTATCAATCAACAGAACGTCAACATTTTCAGCAACAGCTCTTTCCATACCATCAAAGACCACTGAAGCTGGGTCAGCTTTTTCTGGTCCAGTCACAACTGGGACATCAACACGTCGTCCCCATTCCGCAAGCTGAGCAACGGCACCAGCACGGAAAGTATCAGCCGCAACAAGCATGACTTTCTTGCCTTCATTTTTGTATTTGTAAGCAAGTTTACCGATTGACGTTGTTTTACCAACGCCGTTAACTCCGACAAAAAGCATGACAGTCAAGCCATCTTGGAAATTGATTTGTTCGTTAAAGACACCGTCTTTTTCATAGATTTCAACCAATTTTTCAATGATGACACGTTTTAAATCGTCAGCTTTTTTAGCATTTTCAAGTTTAGCTTCATAACGCAAGTCTTCTGTCAATTGTGTTGCCACGTTAACACCGACATCGGACAAAATAAGCATTTCTTCAAGTTCTTCAAAGAAGTCTTCATCCACACGACGGAAGTTTGCTAGAAAAGCATTCAAGCGTGCGCTAAACCCTGTACGTGTCTTTTTAAGACTGCGATTGTATTTTTCTTCTTCAGTCTCAACAGGTGCACTAACTGGCTCTGCTGGTTCTTCTTTTACGTCTTCTTGTTTTGTTTCAACAGCTTCAAATTCAACTATTTCGCCACGGTCTAAAGCTTCTTTGGCAGCTTCTTTTTTAGCATAATAATCTGCCATAACTCCTGAAAAATCAGCTTCTGCTGGTTCCTTAGCTTCATCAAGCTGGCTAGCTTCTTCAGACTGACTGACTGCTTCAGCATCTGGAGTTGCTTCACTTTCGACTACTTCTTCTGCTTGAGTTTCAACGGCAGCTGTTTCTTCTTTTTTTTCTACTTCTTTAGTCTCATCAACAGAAGTTTCTTCAAGTACTTGAGCAATTTCTTGTTCTTCAATCTGCTCTTTTGTATCCTTTTTCTTTCCAAATAAACGATCAAATAATCCCATATTAAGCTACCAAGAGAACATACTGCCCTCTTATCCTTTCTACTTAGCTTCTAAAATGTATTTTTTAACAGCTTCTGCAACACCCGACTCATCGTTAGTGCGACTCGTTACAGCATCTGCTGTTTCTTTTGCAATAGCAACGCCATTTGCCATGGCGACACCCAAACCAGCCCATTTTAACATGGAAAGGTCATTTTCTTCATCACCCATAGCCATGACATTTTCTGATGATAAGCCTAAGTGTCTTACCAATTGATTTAATCCAGCAGCTTTATGAACACCTTTAGGCATCATTTCTACTATAATATCACGTGATTTAAAAATTTCAAAATGTTGATGTAACTCTTTTGGTAATTTTAAGAGTTGTTGATTCAAAAATTCTGGTTTTGTGACACTAACCACCTTGTTGTAAATCACATTTTCAGGAATGTCAGCAAAGCTATCAACCGTTACAAATTCAAGGGTTGGATTTGCCTGCGGGTAATGCGAAACATTGCCACGACAGGAAAGACTGTAGACAATACCGTCACTAAGCACATCAAATGGTAATGCTAAGGGTTCTAGATGATTGTACAAGAGTTTTAACTGTGAGCGAGTCAACTCACTTTTATCCAAAATCTCCCCATTTGTCTTTTGAACCAAGCCACCATTAAAAGTAATCAGATAGTCCTCATCAGAAATTAAGTCTAATTCTTCAAGCAAACCACTGATAGCTTTTAGTGGTCGTCCTGTCGTGATAACCACTTTGACGCCCATATCACGCGCGGCTCTAAGAGCCAATTTATTTTCTCGTGTGACAACTTTTTGGCTGTTAAAGAGTGTGCCGTCTAGGTCCAAGGCTAATAACTTGATATCTGCCATTAATCAACTAATCCTTCCATATAAGTCATCACAGACTCTTCGTCACAATGTCCGATAATTTCACTAGAAATCTCTTTGATTTCTTGACGAGCATTTTGGGTTGCGACTGCTCTTCCAGCAAATTCAAGCATTTCATAGTCATTGAGGTTATCTCCAAATGCGACAACTTCAGCAGCTGATAAACCATAAGACTCACAAAGTGCCTCAAGACCTGTTCTTTTGTTGACATCAGAAAGAATGATGTCAATTGATTTAAAACCTGTTGTCACTGCTTTAACAAAATCAATGCGCTGGTTGAACCAAGCTTCACCTTTTCGAACCGTATCTTCTGCAAAGTTAGCTGTCACTTTCAAGATATTATCAGTAACATTTGCTAGATTGTCAACACGTTGCACATTTTCATAGTAATGACTGATAAATTCAAGGTATTCATCACTGGCTTTAGGATGCAAATAAGCTCCATTTTCACCAGATAGTAAAAAATCATAACCAGTCATATAAGGACTTTCAATTAAGGTATCAGTGATCTCTAAAAATTGTGGTTTCGTTAAGCAAGATTCAAAGACTGTCTTTTCACCAACTTTAACAAGTGTTCCGTTTTCAGCAATAAAAGCCATTTTATCAGCATGTGGTGCAAACATTTTTTCCAAAGCAAGCATTGAACGCCCACTAGCTGCCACAAATAACATATCGTTCTTTTCAAATTTTTCGAGGACATTATGGAGGCGTTGATTATCGTAATAACCTTTACTAGTCAAGAAAGTGCCATCCATATCTGTCGCAACAAGTTTTACCATTTTTCTCTCCCTCAATATTACATAATTCTATTCTAGCAAAAAACGCCAACTTTTTCCTGCTAATAATCTATTCTTTTCGACTTGTCGCTAGCAAAAATTTTTTAAAATTTTTTTGAAAAAAGCTAAGTTTTAAAAATTTTTTTCGAATAGATTATTTAGAAGAATATTTAAAGGGGTAAACAATGATGAAAAAAACAAATCGCGCTTTCTGGATTTCTGGCTTATTGGTACTGACTGTGTGTGGAGGGGCTTTGGCTCTCAATCAGCATTCGCAACACAAGCATACAAGTGTAACAGCCAGTCAACACCTTCACCGAGGCACTAATGGCAAAAGCACTTCATCTTCTGCTAAGAAAAAAGAAGGCGACAAGCGCCATGATTTATTTCAACTGCCAAATGAAAAAAAGATTACGAACAATTTAGTCAAAGACGGGAAAACTATCGTTGATTCTAGACAAGTTAGCAAAGAAGCTAGTCACTTTGATTTTGCTGCGCTAGCTCAGGGCGATTTTTCAAGTCTTGCTGGAACTTGGCAGGATGCTAACGGCTTTACTTTCGAATTTTCTCCAGAGGGCATTGTCTCAGAAAATGGTAGATTAACTTTGTCAGCTCTCGCTTACGGTGATAAAGGCGAAGCTATTTCTCAAGTATCTTCTCAAAGAGGTGGTGGTTTCATCTTGTACTACTATGCTGCTGGTAATCAAATTCCAAATTGGCATTTTGATATCACTGACTCTGACCCATCAGACTATGGGCGTGATCGTCTTTTTGCCACACAACTCAGCCGTTTCGACTACGAATCAACGCAACAATTCGTAAACAGCGTCTTTTACAAAGTTTCTAACAACTACAGCAAAGTCTCACAAACTGAATCTGAGTCAGCAGAAACACCAGAAGAAAACACTAATCAAAACTTGCAAAATGGCGAAACTACAACAGATGAGCAAGCTTCTGACACACAAGAAAATACTCAAAATGATGTAAAAACTGATGAATAACAAACAAAAAGCCCAGCTATTGCTAGGCTTTTAAAATCTGAATTACTATTCATTTTTCAGAATATCTACCAGATATGGAACAATTTTTTCTCCATCCAAATCATTCAAAACACTTATCCAACGATAATCAATATGTTCTTCGGGATTTAATGTGACATTTATTTCCTTATTCTTAGGAAGATGAGCAGCATAAACTAATCTAGTGTATACAACACCATTATCTAAATTACTATCTTCATGAATAATATCATCTATTTTGATCTGAAGTCCTACTTCTTCAAGACACTCTCTGATAGCAGCACCTTTCGGCAACTCCTCACTCTCAACACTACCCCCAGGAATATCCCAATAAGACGGATAAACATTATTTCTACCATAGCTTGTTGCAACTCGTTTTATCACTAAGTATTTTTCGTGATATTTTATTAAACTGTGCACAATTAGTTTATTTACCATTTTTTATCCTTTAATGATTATTCCACAAGATTTTCAGCATCTTTCAGCTTAACGGATACGATGCGTGAAATTCCTGATTCTTGCATGGTTACCCCGTAAATGCTATCAGCTGCTGCCATAGTTCCCTTACGGTGAGTGACAACGATGAACTGACTTGATTTATCAAAGCGATTGAGGTAGTCCCCAAAGCGTTTGACATTTGCCTCATCAAGCGCTGCTTCCACCTCATCAAGAATAACAAATGGGATGGTTTTGACGCGAATAATGGCAAATAGCAGAGCTAAAGCTGATAGAGCTTTTTCCCCACCCGACATCAAGTTCAAGGATTGAATTTTCTTACCTGGTGGTTGGACAGAAATCTCAACCCCTGCTGTCAGCAAATCACCTTCTGTTAATGACAAATCGGCAGAACCACCACCAAACATTTGCGTGAAGGTTTGCTTGAAGGATTCTCGAATAGCGTTGAATGTCACTTGGAAGCGTGATTTCACTTCATCATCCATCTCGTTAATGGTATCAAGTAGAAGATTCTTAGAATGAACCAAATCTTCTTTTTGACCATTTAAGAAAGTCAAACGATTATTGACTTCATCGTATTGAGCAATAGCATCCAAGTTGATTGGGCCTAATGCCTTGATACGGCGGCGCAAATCTTGCAGGCGTTCGCGAGCAATAGCCATATCTTCCACAACCTGACTAGCTTCTTTGGCTTCAGCCAAGGTCATGTGATAATCTTCTGTCAAATCATGTGTGAAGCCACGCAAACGTTCTGAGACTTGAGCAACTTGGGCTTCAACTTGGGCTTGTTTGCGGATTAATTCTTCATTTTTTTGATTTTCTTTGGTAACTTGTTCTTCGAGTTCTTCAAGATTAGCTTCACAATCTTCCAGTTCAAAACGAAGGCTAACCAAACGTTCTTCTTCGCTTGCTTTTCTTGTCACAGCTTCGTCATGTTGTTTTTTCAGAAGTGGCAAGTTTTCAATTTCTTGATCACTCGCATGAAAGGCAAGTAAATCTTCACATTTTGCCATTTCTACTTTATTTTCGGCTAAACTGATATCAAGACGTGTCTTGTTGGCAGATTCAAATTTGCGTTCGCTGAGAAGTTCACGCTCTTGAAGTTTTGCTTGTGACAAGTCTTGACGAAGTTGTTCAACTTTTTGCGTAATGGCATTTTTATTTTCTTTGATTTGGTCAATCTGGCTTGTCAACTCTTGCTTACGTTCAGCAACTTTTGTTAACTCAGCTTCAAAGTGAGCTTTTTGAGATTCTAAATCATTTGAACTGTTATCAGTCTCACTTTCTTGAAGTTGTTTGCAGAGTTGCTTAACATCGTTCAAGCGTTCAGCCAATTGTTGGTATTCCAATTCAGCTTTTTGTTCCGCAAAACGAGCTTCTTCACCTTGAGCTTTCAAGCTAGCTAATTCTTCTTTGTTAGCTAGTAAGGTTTCGTGAAGATTTTGAACCAATTTTTCTTGTGCGACTTGTTTTTCTTGAAGGTCATTTAATTCAGCCACAAGATTGTCTAACTCTGGTTTTATAAATGTGGTGTTATTTTGACGATTAGCACCACCTGAGAATGACCCACCAGGGCGAATCTCAGTACCATCTAAAGCGACCAAACGCACTTGATAATGCAACGCACGCGCAGCTTTATTAGCATTATCAACCGTATCAAAAACAGCTGTCACTCCAAGAAGATTTTGGAAAATATTGTCCAAGCGTTTATCAAATGATACCAAGTCGCTTGCCACACCAAGGAAGCCTTGACTAGAAGACAAAATAGCTTGATTTTGTTGTGATAAATGACGCGCTTTGATAGTCGTCAGTGGCAAGAAAGTGGCACGTCCTTGACGATTTTTCTTCAAGAAAGCAATTGAGCGTTTAGCAGCTGCCTCATCTTCAACAATCACATGTTGGCTTGAGCCGCCAAGAGCGATTTCAAGGGCCGTTTGATATTTACGGTCAAAGCTTAAATGCTCACTCACAGCACCAATGATACCACAAAGTTGGCTAGAAGCTTGCAAGACAGATTTGACACCTGCGTAGAAATTACTGTGGTTTCTAAGGATAGATTCAAGACTAGACTTACGAGCTTGCTTAGATTTAATGATATCTAATTGGTCAAACATTTTCGTCTGCTCAGCTTGATAATCTTTTTCAAGTTGACTTGTCTTAGCAAACAACTCCTGATAAGCGTCAAGTAGGTCTTTAACCTGTTTTTGGGCGGCTTCAAAGCTTTCAAGAGCATCTTTAGCATCCGCTTTTAACGCTTCCAAGTTAGCCTGTGTCTGTGCTAATTCTTCAGATTTTGATTCTGATAATTGTTTTTGATTATCAATATCAGCCTGTGTCATGGTTAGCTTGTTAGACAAATCAGCTTCTTTTTGCATCAAGCTAACAAATTCTTCACGAAGTTTTTCGATGATTTGATCGGGATCAGTTGAAAAGCGATCCAATTCAGCTTGTAATTTTTGAATCGTTGCTGTAGTTTCGGTCAATTCGTCATCTAATTTTGCGAGCTGACCTTCTTTTTGCACTAATTCTTCTCGTAAACTTTCCTGACTAGCCTTAAGCTCAGCCAATTGGCTAGTAGCCGCTTGTTTTTTCTCTTCTTTTTGACTTGATTCTAAGGCAATCAAATCCATTTGGCGTTCAAGGTCAGAAATAGCTTTTGTAATATCCACCAAGCCAGCCTGTTTTGTCGCCATTTCTTCAGACAATTGGTGGCGTTTTTCTTTTAAGGCTTGATTTTGTTTTTCAAATTGCTGGCGCTGTTCATAATAAGCTGACAAATCTGACTTGATACTAGCCAAGTCTTCTTTCAAGCTATCCAAACGGACTTTATCAGTTTGAATATCTTCTACCAAGACATTCAAATGAAGTTGCTTGCGCTCATCTTCCAAGCCAATAAACTCTTTAGCGACTTTCGCTTGGCGTTCCAAAGGCTTCACTTGAGCTTCCAGTTCGTAGATAATATCATCTAGACGGTCCAAGTTATCTTGCGTTTGATTGAGCTTAGTTTGTGTTTCTTTTTTTCGTGTCTTGTATTTTAAAACACCAGCCGCTTCTTCAAAAATCGCACGACGTTCTTCTGGTTTACTGTTGAAAATCTCTTCAACGCGACCTTGCGAAATCACTGAGAAAGAATCGCGCCCAAGACCTGTATCCATAAACAAATCATGAATATCACGCAAACGCACCTTGCGACCATCAATCAAGTACTCGCTATCGCCATTTCGGTAAATATGGCGTTCTACTCGAATCGTCTCCTTAGCATCTTTGATAAAGCCATCTGAATTATCTAAGCTAACAACAACTTGAGCGTAGTTCAATGGTTTGCGGTTTTCAGCTCCAGCAAAAATGACATCTGGCATCTTGCCACCACGTAAATTTTTAGCAGAAGATTCCCCAAGCGCCCAACGCAAACTTTCGGTAATGTTAGATTTACCAGAACCATTTGGACCTACAACGGCTGTAACTCCCTTATCAAATTCAATTGTTGTCTTGTCTGCAAAGGACTTAAAGCCCTGCATTTCAATTTCTTTTAAATACATAAAATGAGAGATGAAAAGGCAAAGACCTTCCCGAGCTAACAACTAAGAAGAGCTTAACAGACCTTCTTATCGTCTTCTAGGCTACGTCAAACACGTATCATATGACCTAGGCAGGTTGGACATTTGCCTTTACGAATTCCTTTCAAACGTCTTATTGAAGAGTGGCAAGCGCATTTTTAGCAGCATCTTGCTCAGCTAATTTCTTAGATTTTCCGATTCCTTTACTTTTAGCTTCGTCATTGACATACACAGTCACTTCAAAGACCTTGGCATGTGCAGGACCAGATTCATTTGACACACGATAGTCAATAGTGACATCACCGTGGCCTTGCAATAATTCTTGCAATGTTGTTTTGTAATCTTTGACACGTTCAAAGTTACCTTTTTCAACTTGCGGAATCATGACTTGATTCAAAAATTTATTAACCGCTTCAACCCCTTGGTCCATCAAAAGCGCACCAAGAAAAGCTTCAAATAAGTCACCTAAGATAGTGTCGCGGTTTCGTCCACCAGATTTTTCTTCACCATTACCAAGTTTGATGAATTCATCAAAACCACAGTAGCGTGAAAAACCTGCTAATGATTCTTCACGAACAATAACAGAACGCATCTTAGACAAATCACCTTCTGGTTTCTTCGGATATTTTTTAAACAAATACTGAGAAATCAAAAGTTGAAGAACCGCGTCTCCTAAAAATTCCAAGCGTTCATTGTGTGAAATGTTTAGGAGGCGATGTTCATTAGCGTAAGATGTGTGAGTAAATGCAGTTTCAAGCAATGTTTTATCTTCAAATGCGATACCAAAGTCTCGCTGAAGTTTTGTATCTAAAGCTTGCATAAATAAATCTCCCTTCAAGAATTGGTCTATTCTTAATCAATTAAGCCTTTTCCAGACTAGCTTATTTAAAACAATAATTTTCTTTTTATAGACTATTTTATTATACCAGAAAGTTAGAAAAAATGGGAATTCTCCCTAAAATCCCTGTAATTCTTTTCTATTATAGGGACGTTTTTTAGGGTAACAAGAAAACCTAGCTCTTTCGAGCTAGGTTTTTGTTCTTATAGACCTGCTAAAGGGGTTGCTTCATCAGGTGATGTATCAAAAACAGTCATGTCATGACCAACAGCAAAATCTGCTTGCATCAAGTTATTTTCCATAGTCATGTGTGCCAATTCTTTGATATTATTTTCCTTACTTAAGTGTCCAAGGTAAATTTTCTTTGTGCGATTGCCGATAGTGCGAATCATAGTATCAGCACCATCTTCATTTGACAAGTGACCACGATCAGATAGAATACGTTGTTTCAAGCTCCAAGGGTAAGAACCCGCACGCAAAATCTCAACGTCATGGTTTGACTCAATCAGATAACCATCAGCATTTTCAATCACACCCGCCATTCGGTCACTAACGTAACCCGTATCTGTCAGAACGACAAATGACTTATTATCTTTCATCAAACGGTAAAATTGCGGATCGACAGCATCGTGACTGACTCCAAAACTTTCAATATCAATATCACCAAAAGTCAATGTTTTACCACGTTCAAAAATATGTTTTTGCCCAGCGTCAAGTTTTCCAATCATGTTGCGCTCATCAATCATTTGCCAAGTTTTGGCATTGGCATATACATCAAGATTGTATCTGCGAGCCAGCACTCCTACTCCTTTAATATGGTCAGAGTGTTCGTGCGTAATCAAAATAGCATCCAAATCTTCTGGTTTTCGGTCAATTTCAGCAAGAAGACTGGTAATTTTCTTACCAGTCAAACCTGCATCTATCAAAAGACGTTTCTGTGGCGTTTCCACATAAAATGAATTTCCAGTTGAACCGGAGGCTAAGACACTGTATTTAAAAGCATTCTCAGACATCTAGTCCTCGTCATCCTCCCATTCATCATAAATATCAGAATCCTTCTCATACGGAAGAACAATTGTAAATGTTGAGCCCTTACCATAGGTACTTTGAGCCCAAATAAATCCTTTATGTTGTTTGACAATTTCTTTAGCAATGGCAAGTCCCAGCCCTGAACCACCTTGGGCACGACTTCTAGCCTTATCAACACGGTAGAAACGGTCAAAGATTAACGGCAAGTCTTTCTTCGGAATACCAAGTCCTTCATCAGAAATCGAAATAATCAACTGAGTTTCAGTTGTCTTCATGCTAACAGTGATTTTACCACCGTCTGGTGAATACTTAATGGCATTATTTAGGATATTATCCAAGACTTGCGTCATCTTATCTGGGTCAATTTCAACCCAGATTGACTTGATTGGATAGTCTCTGACAATTTCGTATTGCTTACCAGCAACCGTGTGTTGACTTTTAATCTGGTCAAAACGATTCAAAATAGACGTCATAAAGGCTGTGAAGTTAGTCATTTCAACTTCTAGTTGCACCGTTTGATTGTCGATTCGAGACAGATTAAGTAAATCAGAAATCATTCGAATCATACGATTGGTTTCATCCAAAGAAACTTTAATGAAACTTGGTGCGATATCTTCTTTCAAAGCTCCCTCATCCAATGCCTCAAGGTAAGATTTAACCGAAGTCAGTGGTGTACGCAACTCGTGACTAACGTTAGAAACGAACAAGCGACGTTCACGGTCTTCTTTTTCTTGTTCCGTTGTATCGTGCAAGACGGCAATCAGACCAGAAATAAATCCACTATCTCTACGATTTAAGGCAAATCGAATACGCAAAGTGATAAATTCCCCCGTCTCATCACGACGGTTTAGCACAATTTCTGGCGTCTTAGACACCAAATCATGGTAAGAATAATCGCTATCATCACCAAGAATGTCAACGATATTCATCCCAAGAGCTTCTTCACGCTCAAGATTTAGTTGCTTTTGAGCGGTCTGGTTAATCATGGTGATATTTCCAGAACGGTCAGTCGCTAGCACCCCATCAGTCATGTAAGACAAAATGCTTGCTAAACGATTCTTTTCTTGGGCTAGATTTTCTTGAGCTAAACGAAAGACAGTTGACAAATCATTTAACTGACCAGCTAACTCTGCTAAATCTCTGTCTTTTTCAATGATAATATCTTCTGTGTATTTTCCTGTAATCAGTTCACGAACCTTACCACTCAATCGACGAATATTAACAGACGTTCTATAGTCTCTGATAGCCAAATGAATAAAATAAATGGCTACAAAAGCTAGCAAGAAGAGAATGGCTTGTTCAAACAGATATTGATTCTGTGCCATTGTATCATTCATAAGACTTCATGTAGTATCCAACACCGCGACGTGTCAAAATATATTCTGGACGGCTCGGAGTGTCTTCGATTTTTTCACGCAAACGACGAATGGTAACGTCAACTGTGCGGACATCACCAAAGTAATCATAACCCCAAACAGTTTCCAAAAGGTATTCACGCGTCATCACTTGTCCCATGTGGGTAGCTAAGTGATGAAGCAATTCAAATTCACGGTGTGTTAATTCGATGTCTTCGCCACGTTTTTGAGCAACAAAGGCATCAGGCAAAATCTTCAAATCGCCGATGGTAATTTCAGAATTTGATGAAGAAGCATTTTCCTCAGCGACGGCTGATTCGATGTTCTCAGTACGACGAAGGTGTGCTTTGACACGTGCTAACAATTCACGATTTGAGAAAGGTTTTGTAACGTAGTCATCTGCACCGATTTCAAGGCCGATAACTTTATCGAACTCGCTATCTTTAGCAGAAAGCATAATAATCGGAATATGACTTGTTTTACGAACTTCTTTTGCAACTTCAAGTCCATCCAATTCTGGCAACATCAAATCCAAGATAATCAAATCAGGATTTTCTTCTTCAAATTTAGCAATAGCTTCACGGCCATCAAAAGCCGTAACAGTTTCATAGCCTTCTTTAGTTAAATTAAATTTAATAATATCTGAAATTGGTTTTTCATCATCAACAATAAGAATTTTTTTCATATGTCACCTCTTCAATTCTATGTCAGTAGAATAAAAAATTCTCAAACAACAATTTCTATGTCATTTTATTTACAAAAATGACCTCTACCCCTAATTATATCAAAATTCAAGATTAATTGGAAACCTTGGATACTTTTGAAACCAGAACGTAACAATTGACCTTAAAATTCAATCTATTTTCCCTTATTACTTATTTAAATTTTCTGAAATATTTGACAGTTAACAAAGCAATGTGGTAAGATAAACTAACCCATCTTGTTAGATGTTAGAAAACCTGACAAGAAATTCTTATCTTTGAAAAGGAGACAAGTGTGGCACTTATTGAATTTAAAAACGTTGAAAAATACTATGGCGACTATCACGCCCTCAGAAATATTAACCTAGAAATCGAGAAAGGGCAGGTTGTTGTTCTTCTTGGCCCATCAGGTTCTGGTAAATCAACTCTTATCCGAACAATGAACGCACTCGAATCAATCGAAACAGGTAGCTTAAAGGTTAATGGACACGAATTAGCTAACGCTTCTGCCAAAGATTTGGTGCAACTTCGTAAAGAAGTCGGCATGGTTTTCCAACATTTCAACCTCTATCCACATAAAACCGTGTTAGAAAATGTAACCTTAGCACCTATTAAAGTACTCGGAAAATCAAAAGAAGAGGCAGAACAAATTGCGGAAAAATTCTTAACTTACGTTAATATGTGGGACCGCAAAGATTCTTACCCAGGTATGCTGTCTGGTGGTCAAAAACAACGTGTAGCAATCGCTCGTGGTCTAGCAATGCAACCTGAACTTCTACTTTTTGACGAACCAACATCAGCTCTTGACCCAGAAACTATCGGTGATGTACTTGCTGTCATGCAAAATCTCGCTAAAGAAGGCATGAATATGGTAGTCGTTACTCACGAAATGGGCTTTGCTCGTGAAGTTGCTGACCGTATTATTTTCATGGCTGAAGGACAAATCCTCGTTGATACAACAGACGTTCAAGGTTTCTTTGATAATCCTACAGAGCCACGCGCTAAACAATTCTTGAGTAAAGTCATTAACCACACTAGTGATAATGTCTCTCAGAAATAAGGAGTCTCTTATGAAGAAAAAAATTTGTTTAGCCGTTCTAGCTAGTCTCTCATTGCTCTTTATGAGCTTTTTCACTGCTTCAAAAACTTTTGCTGATACAACATCTGAGCAGATTAAAAAAATCCAAGATGCTGGCGTTCTTAAAGTCGGTGTCAAGCAAGACGTCCCAAACTTCGGCTATTATTCAGCTGAGAGCGGCAAATATGAAGGAATGGAAATTGATTTAGCGAAAAAAATCGCTAAGACACTTGGTGTTAAAGTTGCTTACACAGCTGTTACAACTCAAACTCGTGAAGCCCTTCTTGATAACGGACAAATCGATCTTTTGATTGCTACTTATACAATTACTGATGAGCGTAAAGCTTCCTATGCTATTTCAAATCCTTACTATTATGACGAGATTGGCTTTTTAGTTAATACAGGTAAAGGTTTAAAAACAATCTCTGACCTCGATGGTAAAACTATCGGAGTAGCTCAAGGTTCAACAACTAAACTGACAATTGAAGAATACGGAAAAGCACATAACTTAAAATTCAAATTTGTTCAACTTGGTTCTTTCCCAGAACTCGCTATTTCACTTCACGCGAAACGTATCGATGCTTTCTCCGTTGATAAGTCAATCTTGACTGGTTATGTCAGCAAAAAAACTGCCATTATCGATGAAGGTTTCAATACTCAAGAATACGGTATCGCAGCTAAAAAATCTAACCAAGCAACCATTGATTATGTCAACGACTTGCTAGCCAAGTGGAAATCTGATGGTAGCCTGCAAAAACTTTATGATAAATATGATTTAAAACCTGCAAAAGCAGAAAATAATTAAGAGAGGAGAATTGACATGTTTTTATTAACAACCGCAGCCGCGAGTCCATTTGCCCTCTCACGTTGGGCAGATTTCTTTGCCAACTTTGGTGAATTTGCTAAGGGCTTTCTATATACTTTAGGGATGTCTTTCTGTGCTTTGCTTTTAGCCTTTGTACTCGGAGTTATTTTCGGAGCTATGTCATCATCAAAAAGCAAAGTCTTAAAAGCCATCGCTCGTGTTTATGTAGAAGTCTTTCAAAATACCCCACTTTTGGTACAATTTGTTTTCGTTTATTATGGTCTTGCCATTATGACTAATGGGCTTGTCATGATTTCGACATTCTTTACAGCAGTCCTTTGTGTGGGTGTTTATCACGGGGCTTACATCGCCGAAGTTATTCGTTCAGGTATCGAAGCAGTTCCAAAAGGGCAAACAGAAGCCGCGCTATCACAAGGATTCACTTATAGTCAAACCATGAGTTTGATTATCCTGCCACAAGCTGTGCGAACTATCTTGCCACCACTGACTAACCAAGTGGTTAACTTGATTAAAAATACTTCTACTGTTGCCATCATTTCTGGAGCAGATATCATGTTCACAGCCAAAGCTTGGGCTTACGAAACAACCAACTATGTTCCTGCATTTGCTGGTGCGGCACTCCTTTACTTCATCATGTGCTTCCCACTAGCAACTTGGGCACGCCACAAAGAAGAAGAAAATAAAAAATCATATTCACTTTAGGAGGAGAATTAAATGTCAGTATTAACACCGACCAACCTTAGCTTCATCCTCCAAGGATTGTGGCTAACCATTTATATTTCATTTATTTCCATTGTACTCTCAACGCTTATCGGAACAGTTCTTGCTGTCATGCGAAATGGGAAAAATCCTGTGCTTCATTTGATTTCAAGTATCTATATTGAATTTGTCCGCAACGTACCAAACTTGCTTTGGATTTTCATTATTTTTCTTGTTTTCCAAATGAAGTCAACACCTGCTGGTATCACAGCCTTCACTGTCTTTACCTCTGCTGCTCTTGCAGAAATCATTCGTGGTGGTTTAAATGGTGTTGACCATGGGCAAACAGAAGCTGGTCTAGCTCAAGGAATGACAAACTTCCAGATTTTTATCTACATTGTCTTCCCACAAGCTTTTCGTAAAATGTTGCCAGCTATCATTTCACAATTTGTAACAGTGATTAAAGATACTTCACTTCTTTACTCTGTTATCGCTATTCAAGAATTATTCGGTAAAAGCCAAATCTTGATGGGGCGCTATTTCGAAGCCAGTCAAGTCTTTACCCTTTATGCTCTTATCGCAGCTATTTACTTCGTGATTAACTTTAGCATTTCGACTATTTCACGTCGTTTAGCTAAAAAATGGGAAAAAGCAGCCGAATAAAACAACAAAAAAACTCCAGCTTTAAAGCTGGAGCTTTTTTTATTGGAATAAAGTAAGCAAATAGCTAAGTCCTTTGTAACCAATAATCGTATAGAGATAGAGTGTGACAGGTTTTGTAATCAGGAAAATCGTAACGAATTTCTTAAACGACATTTTCGATAGCCCAGAAACCATGCAAAGAAAGTCATCTGGGAAACCAGGTAGAGCAAAAGCAGCTCCAAGAATCATCGCATAAGATTTCCCGTTATTCTTGTCAAGATAACCAATATACTTATCGTAAGTCTCTTGGGAAACAAAAGCCTTCACAAATGTTTCTCCGTAACGTCTCGCTAAAGCAAAGGCGATAAGAGAACCAATAAAGATACCGGTGAAATTATAGACGAATCCCCAAATCGGACCAAAAGCAATATAACCAATCACACTGGTCATCCCACCAGGAACAATCGGATAAATCACCTGAACCACTTGCAAAGCCATAAAAATCAGCGGTGCAAAGAGACCCAAACTTCCTAAATAACTTTGGAAAAGCCCGCCAACTTGGAAGTAAGCTGGGTGTTGTTTGAAGAAAACAAACAAAGCAATGGAGATAATAAATCCAATTCCAGTTAAAATCTGAATGTATTTTCTCTGTGATCCTGTTTCTGTCATCGCATCCCCTCCCTTAATTGTCGTAGTCTTATCGTCGCCAACTGATGAGTTTTAACCCAAATACTTCTAAAAGGTAACTAATCAAAGCAAGTGGCAAAACGATTAATAGCAATACATATATAATCTTCTTTTTCATTTTGATATTACATTCAATTCAGCAATAAGTTTGAATTCCTCTTTCATTTCATTCTTTACCAATACCAAGCCAAGGCTTATTTTTTCTTGTAGTGTCGTTCGATGATAGAACCTGAGGAAGCATTGATAGTATAGGCATATGATTTTGAATTTGTTTCTAGTTTAACCACATAAGTTGCTGCTAAACCAGTTCTACTTTTTACAAATTCTTGTGATTTTATATCCTTACTCTTAATTCCTGCGTTTTGGTAAGCAATTTGTTTGATCTCATTTGTCGTTAACTTATAGCCAAATTGATGATAAGCATAAGTTCCTAAAAGCCCCAAAGCAAGTGAACCAAGTAAGACAAGAATAGCCCAATACTTCTTAATTCCTTTCATCTTTTCCTCGCTTCAATATTGTAACCATATTATAACGAAGATTACTTGAGAAAGCTTGGATAAAGTCTCGAAAAGCTGTGGCAAAAGTGTGGCAAGTTTTGGCCTCAATTTAGTTTATCTTATTTTAAGGAATCTCCCGCTTACAAAAGTGTAAGAAAAGAAAAACACCCATCTAGATACTTAATCTAAATGGGGATTTCTCTAATATTGTCGCAGTGGAAGTCTAATGATAAAACATGTTTCTTGGTCATCTGAAGTCACTTGAATCTCACCGTGATGGCGATCAATGATGTCCTTAGTGATGGCAAGTCCAATACCAAAATGGCCTCCCTCACCTTTATAAAAGCGTTCAAAAAGATGAGCTTTATCCTTATCAGAAATAGCTTTTCCATCATTTGATAAGCGAATTTCAAGCATTTGATTTTCTAACAATTCACAAGAAATGCTAACTGTCTTTTTAGCGTAACGAACCGCATTTGATAAGATATTAGCAATAGCTCGCTCGATAAGCTTTTCATCAGCTTCAATATCTAGATAGTCAGAAGCAAATCGATGTTCAAAGACAAGACCACGCGCATCTGCTTTAGCTTTTAAGTGCCAACTCACATCGTAAAGTAAATCAACCATATTGAAGTTTTCTAGTTTCAAAGGTTGCTGAGCGGATTCCATTTTGGACAAAGTCAAAATATCATCAACCAGCTCTGCCATTTTCCTGCTTTCGTCTAAAATCACACTAGCAGCTTCTTGGTCATCCGCAGCCACTCCTTCTTTAATAGCCTCTGCATAACCTTGAATGGACATGAGCGGAGTGCGCAACTCGTGAGAAGAATTTTGGAAAAAGAGTTGCTGACTGCGCTGGTTAGCATCAATCATGTCATTCATCTTCTCAACAGTCTGACCAACTTCGTTAAATTCACGGTAAGCAAAATTTTCTGGCTGCAAATCACCCTCACGGTTACCGACGCGTAAAATGTAAGATTTCAAAGCACCAAAATGCTTATCTAATTTCCGTGAGGTTAAGAAGATAGTTATGATAGCAATCAAACCAACAATCACCATCAGCGAAAGCAGAAGATAATTGATATAGGTTTCAAAGTCCGCAATCGGAGTGACATTGGCAAAGACAAAGACATAATAGTTTTGCGACTTACTGTCATCACTATCTTGCTTGATATAACTTTCTGAAAAGGTACCAGGGTATTCTTGCATCTTAACCATATAAGTCGAATCATAGACCTTAACCTTCTTAAAATGCTGCGAACTATTATCAAATTCATCATCAAACCAATCAATCGACTTGTTATCTGAAAAGTAATCAACGACTTTCTCAGAAATTTGCTTTTCAGACAAATCATAAGTTGATGCTGAAATATATTTGATGTCAAACTTTTCATCAACGATGGCATAAGTAGTTTCAAAGATGTTACCATCTGAAATTTTTGGCAAATCCTCACCGACATAAAGTGCATCTAAAGTATCGTATTGATTTTGAATCGCTGTAAAAGCTTCTTCAGCCAGAAACAACTTTAACAAACCATTAAAGACTAGCAAAATAATGGCGAAGGAAGTAATCAAAATCGTCAATGGCTGCAAAAACAGGGTCGTTCGAAAACGCGATTGCCATCTTTTTTTCTTCGTCAAGTGATTGTCTTTCTTAATCTTTTTTCGTGAGCTTGAACCCATAGCCCCAAACCGTTTCAATAAGGACATGACTCTCAACCCCTCTCAATTTTTTACGCAGGCGTTTGATGGTATCATCTGTCACACGTGTCTCGACGTCACTTTCATAGCCCCAAACCAGACGCAAAAGGTCATCACGTGAAACAGCCTCCTCGCTGTGCGACAACAATACTTTCAAGAGTTCAAATTCTGTGTTCGTTAGCTTAATCATTTTTCCTTGATAACTAGCTGAGCGTTCTTTGTCAGAAATCTCCAAGCCTTCATAAGTGAGTGGTTTAGCTTCCTCATTAACACCATCTTTTACGACTGGTTGGCGCGCTAAAATAGCTTTGACGCGCAAGCTTAATTTCAAGGGTGAAAATGGTTTGGTAAAATAATCATCAACCCCAGCTGAAAATCCCTTCACAAAATCATCATCACTATCACGCGCGGTTAAAAGAATAATAGGCACCTCAGAGCGTTTGCGCAACATAGCCGCAATATCAATACCACTTGTTCCTGGCATCATGACATCAAGAATAACCACATCCGCTTCTTCCTCCATAAAACGTAAGAGCAATTGGTCACCTGTTTCAAAGACCTCAACTTCTAAGCCTTGATCACGCAAAAATGAAGCAATCAAATCACGAATATTCTTCTCATCATCTGCTACATAAACCTTTGCCATAGAACACCTCGACTTGCTTAATTTCTTACCTTCATCATACCATAATTCCTCTCAAAAGCTCCAAAGCTAGCTAAACTTGCCACAAAAATCTTACAATTTGAGCCCCTATTTTTCCTTGATTTCCCTGAAAAAGTAAAGTAGAATTACCCTGACCTAGTAAGAATTATTAGATTTTTTAGTATTAGATTTCAGGAGATAGCAAAAATGGATGAAAAAATGATAGCAAATAAGATTTCTGGCTTATCAATCAAAGAGGTTGAAGAACGTCTAAAAAATGGTCAAAATAATAAAATGGTCGACGAAAATGCGGCAACAACAAGCTCTATCATTCGCCAAAATGTTTTCACCTACTTCAATTTAATCTTTGCCATTATCACCTTATTATTGATTATCGCTGGTTCTTTTAAAAGTTTAACTTTTTTACCTGTTATTATCATTAACATTATCATCGGAATCGCTCAACAACTGCGCTCTAAAAAAGTATTAGACCAGCTGAATGTCATTTCAAAATCATCCTATCAAGTTATCAGAGATGGAAAATACCAATCTGTCCCTATTGATGAATTGGTGCTTGATGACATCATTTTACTAGATGAAGGAAGACAAATCCCTGCCGATGCCACTTTAGTTGATGGGAAAGTATCCGTCAACGAATCTCTTCTAACAGGTGAAGAAGATGAAATCGAAAAAGTCATCGGTAGCAATTTAAAATCAGGTAGTTCTATTATCTCAGGAAAATGCCTCGCAAAACTAACCGCAGTCGGAAACGATTCGTATGCCGCCAAACTAACGCAAAAAGCTAAAGAAGTTAAACACAAAAAAACAGATATGATTCGTGCTATCGAAGGCATCATCAAATTTGCTGGGATTATCATTATTCCCATTGGTATCACCTTATTTAGCCAATCATTGTTTTTAAATCACAAAACATTTAGTGACAGTATTGTCTCAACAGTCGGTGCTTTGATTGGGATGATTCCTGAAGGGCTTTATTTACTGGTAACTGTTGCTCTTGCCATCAGTGCAATGAAATTGGCTAGGAAAAAAGTTCTGTTACACGATATGAAAAGTATTGAATCTTTAGCTCGTGTTGACATTTTATGCGTGGATAAGACAGGAACCATCACAGCCAATAAAATGACTGTAACGGATCTTGTCTTACCCGAGCATGTCGCTCAAAAAGATTTAGCCACTAACCAAGAAATCCTCTCTAAATACATCAACACCATTTCTGATTCTAACATCACAATGCTAGCTCTGCGAGAATATTTCACCTCGAAAGAAGCTTTTAAAAATGCTGAAGCAACCCCATTCTCATCCAAAGTCAAATATTCTCAAATCAAAACAGAAAATGCCACTTATCGTTTAGGAGCTCCAGATATCTTACTAAATCAGGACATGCTAGAAGTCAATCAAGCCAAACTCACTCAATATGCCTCAGACGGTAAACGCATCTTAGCTTTAGTTGAAATGACCAAAGATCATGCTGTACCACTTCTATTTGTAGCTATCCAAAATGATATTCGAGCAAATGCTAAAGAAATTTTTTCATTCTTCAATGAAAACGACGTTGCCATTAAAGTCATCTCTGGTGATAACCCTCTAACCGTTTCAAGAATTGCTAACCAAGCAGGAATTTTAGATTCAGAAAACTACATCGATGCCAGTACTTTAAAAACTAAGGAAGACATTGAAAAAGCTGCGCTAAGTCATACCATTTTTGGGCGAGTGACTCCTGAACAAAAGAAAGATTTAGTGCTTGCCTTCAAAAAGAACAAATACAAAGTCGCAATGACTGGAGACGGTGTCAATGATATCTTAGCGATGAAAGAAGCTGATTGCTCAATTGCAATGGGAAGTGGTAGCGAAGCAGCTCGTCAAGCAGCCCAAGTGGTCTTGCTTGACTCAGATTTTTCAAGAATGAAAGATATTGTCTCTCAAGGTCGCCAAATTATTAATAACATCACTCGTTCAGCAACCTTATTCTTATACAAGAATATCTTTTCAATGTTGCTAGCTATCTTTTCAATCATTACGATTTTTACTTATCCCCTTGCTCCTACTCAAGTCTCTCTCATTTCAATGTTCAATATCGGGATTCCAGCATTCTTACTGTCATTAGAAACAAACACTATCAAGAAAAATCAGAACTTCCTAAAAGAAACTATTCTGACAGCTCTTCCAGCTTCGCTTACTTCTTTTTCAGCCATTGCTTGCTTGGTTGTATTCGGTCAATTGTTTGACATTCCGCAAAGCGATATTGGTATTGCTAGTACTTATCTACTTGCTGTTGTCGGTTTCTTGATTTTGAGAAATGTTTCAAGACCTCTCAACAAGTATAAGATTTCTATTTTTATCACTTGCTTTGCTGGTTTCATTATTTGTAGTCTTATTCCTTCGCTACGCTCACTATTCATGCTAAATGAATTCAGCAACGAAAGCATGGTGCTTTGCCTTATTTTTGCTCTTGCTGAAGTAACCGTGATGAGAAGCTTGACTTTCTTATTTGAAAATATCCCGAGCGCTCTTTCGAAATGCCGTTTGGCTATTCAAAAACTGTTCGCAGATTAATCCTACGAACAGTTGTGTAAATCTTTTCGAAATCTTTGAATCAATTGTTTTACCATTTGATAGCTGCTACGCCCTTGTCTGGCGTAGTGGCCTTTTTTATTAAAATAGCTGCGCTCCCAATCTGCGTGACGACGGCGCTTAATCCAGAGCGGGGCTAGAAAAGCATTGCCTTGATTGGCTAAAATGCGCTTACGAAAAAGTGGGTCATGACGTTTTATCGCTGCAACGTCAAGTTCATAGTGTCTCTGGTCGTTATGATTGGCATAGTTAAAACTAGCTCCGTTAATAATACCATTATGAGTCTGACCTTGCGGGTCAATTTCATTAGCAAAATGTCCCCTGCTATCTAAGATAAATTCTGTGTGAAAAGCCAGCAAAATTTTTAGATTAATTGGCAGCTCAAATCCTAAAATGACACGTTTGGATGCTTTATTATGGAGCCTAGATGATTCTGTCAAATCAAAATCAAATCGCCTCCGCCAAAAGCGTCGCTCTTTTTTATCTTTTAAGTAAGCTAACATCGATTGCCAATCTGACTTAGCAGGAAATTCTTCTCTAATCCACTGAGCTTGGTAGGCTGAAATCACATAGCGAAATTGATGAACTTGGTGCGCTAATAAATTATCCTCAGCCATGCTCTCTCCTGGGTAAGCTACTTGAACTAGTCTTGCTAACTCACTCCAAAAAAGGTGATTTGGCGAAAGGTTATCCGAAAATTGATTTAAAAGCTTACGAGTCTGGGCAATCTCGCCAGATAATTCTTCGGGCATTTCTAAGATGTCCATTAATTCTTGTAATACAAGTCGTGCTTTGTCACTTGTGCTTGCAGCTTTGCTATTTTCCCAAAAGTAGAAAAAGTCTTTATCTCCGATTTTCATAGGTCAATTATAGCACATTACAGCGCTAACACCTTTTTTAAAGGGGCTTATGATAAAATAGTTATAGATGAAGGGGAATTTATGAAGACATTAACTGAAGAGGCCTTTGCCCGCACTTTAAAAGACATTATGCAGGAAAAATCCTTTGACAAAGTAACTGTGACAGAGTTGGTTCAGCGCATGCATGTCAATCGTCAAACCTTTTACTATCATTTCAATGATTTGTATGACCTGCTTGAAAAGATATATATTTCAGATGGTGAGCAAATGATTGGTGATAACCGAACAGACGATTCTTGGGAAAAAGGCATGCTTGCGATTTTTCAATACATTTTAGCCAACAAAGCGTTTGTCTGCAACACCTATTATTCTATCAATCGTAATTATTTGGAGCATTTTTTATATGACCGAGCTTATGACTTAATCAAACCAGTCCTAAAAGCCAAGAATCCTGACTTAAGTGCCAGTGAACTTGATTTTAGGGTTCATTTTTGCAAATATGGCTTGGTTGGTTTTATCCTTGATTGGATTGATTCAGGATTGCAAGAAAATCCTGATACCTTAGCCAAGCGTATTTATCAACTTTTGAATCACTAGACAAAGTCAGCTAAGTGTCAAAAATTTAGACAGGAAAGATTTCCTGTCTATTTTATTTTCTAAAAGAAAGCGTTTTAATAAAAGTGATTTTAACAAAGGAGTTGACATGTATGTATTATTCAAATGGTAATTATGAAGCATTTGCTCGTCCTAAAAAACCTGAAAACGTCGATGGCAAATCAGCCTATATTGTCGGAAGTGGCTTAGCAGCTCTTTCTACAGCAGTCTTTCTTGTCCGTGATGCCCAAATGCCTGGCGATCACATTCATATTCTAGAAGAATTGAGTCTTCCCGGTGGTAGCATGGACGGTATCAAAAACGATCGCTTAGGCTATATTATTCGTGGCGGTCGTGAAATGGAACCTCACTTTGAAGTGCTCTGGGACTTATTCCGCTCCATTCCCTCCCTTGAAAATCCAGACCATTCAATCTTGGATGAATTCTACTGGCTCAACAAAGAAGACCCTTGTTATGCCAAGACGCGTATCATTTGCAATCGTGGTAAAGCTCTTCCTAACGACGGTCAACTAACCCTTTCTGAAAAAGCTATCAAGGAAATTATTGATTTGATTTTGATGCCTGAAAGCAAACTGGAAAATGTTCAAATCGACCAAGTTTTTGATGACGAATTTTTCAATTCTAATTTCTGGCTCTACTGGTGTACAATGTTTGCCTTTGAACCTTGGTCAAGTGCCATGGAAATGCGTCGTTATCTCATGCGCTTTATTCAACACGTTGGTTGCCTAAAAAATCTTTCTTCTCTTCGCTTTACCAAATACAACCAATACGAATCTTTGATTTTACCAATCGTCCACTACTTATCTGAACATGGTGTTGATTTTAGTTATGATACTACCGTGACAAATATTTTAGTTAACCGCAAAGGCAATAAAAAAGTAGTAAGCAAGCTTGAATTTACAAAAGCAGGTCAAGCAAAAGAACTCTTTTTAAGTGAAAATGATTTGGTCTTTGTCACAAATGGTTCAATCACCGAAAGCACAACTTATGGTGACAACGACCACCCAGCACCTGTTAAACACGAATTAGGTGCTAGCTGGGAACTCTGGCAAAAATTGGCTGCCCAAGATGAAAGCTTTGGTCACCCAGAAAAATTCTGCCAAAACATTCCAGATGCTAACTGGACCATTTCAGCTACTATCACTTTCAAGGACAAACATATCGCACCTTACATCGAAGCCGTTAACCACAAAGACCCATACAGTGGCTCAATCGTAACCAGCGGTCCAACAAGCATTAAAGATTCTAACTGGCTCCTTGGCTATTCTATCAGCCGTCAACCGCATTTCAAAGTTCAAAAAGATAATGAACTGGTCGTTTGGCTTTACCCTCTTTACACAGATCGTAAGGGTAATTACATTGCAAAACGCCCTGATGAATGTACTGGTAAAGAACTTTGCCAAGAATGGCTCTACCACATGGGAGTCCCTGAAACTGAAATTGCAGAAATTGCTGATACTGCTTCAACTATTCCTTGCCACATGCCTTACATCACTACTTACTTCATGCCACGTGGCTTAAATGACCGTCCATTGGTAGTGCCAAAAGATAGTCAAAACTTAGCCTTTATTGGTAACTATGCTGAAACACCTCGTGACACTGTCTTTACTACAGAATACTCTGTCAGAACCGCTATGGAAGCCGTCTACACACTACTTGATGTTGACCGCGGTGTTCCTGAAGTCTTCGCATCCGCCTTTGATGTTCGCATGCTACTCAATGCCCTTTACTATCTAAATGACCAAAAATCACTAACAGAAATTGATATTCCTTGGGCAGAAAAAGCCGTCCTCAAAGAAGCTCTTAAAAAAGTGCACGGTACTTATATCGAAGAATTACTCAAAGAATACCACTTGCTGTAATCATCCATAACAAAGTTTTTATCACTAAAATAGCCCCTCGATTGAGGAG
The DNA here is from genome assembly GCF_004352745.1 of Streptococcus sp. KCJ4932. Taxonomy (NCBI): domain Bacteria; kingdom Bacillati; phylum Bacillota; class Bacilli; order Lactobacillales; family Streptococcaceae; genus Streptococcus; species Streptococcus sp. KCJ4932. Next base: position 39,049 of record NZ_SJWW01000001.1, read on the forward strand.
CTATTTTTTTAGATTTTCACAGTGCTATGCCAGATTAATAAATATTAAAGTCGACTTTGCCAGGAATTTTATTGGCTTGGCAACTAGCAATAATTGAGTTTTTAGTATTTTCAACTGACTTGCGAATAGCTGATTGACTGCCAGATGATGGTGTTGTGACAGAACGTCCATTTGGTAATTTATCACCACTCTTACCAGCAAAGCCTTGAACAGCAGACCATGCTTTAATGGTCAATGGTTGAATGTAATAGTTATAACCATTATCAAATGCCACACAGTGGTCTAAATAAGCTGTAACGGAACTGTTGTTATTATCAAAGCCTTTTTTAGCTTCATCAAAAGCAAGACAGTATGACAATTTACGTGTCACACTTGATTTTGAATTGACAGAACCAAGTTTAAAGCCATTTGGATTACCGTCAAATGAATTGCCAGTCCAAGCTGAAAGACTAACCGTACCAGCATCAGTCTTGATGAAGTTTCCAGATGGCAAAGCAAATTTACCTTTTGCATAATTTGAAGCAAATGAGCCATCCTTAGCTTTGATGAGTTGAACCAGATGAAGATTTTCATCTAAAGCTTTTTTGTGGTCAAAATCATATTTTCCAGTAAAGACATCAGGGTTACCGTTATTCCAAACTGCACAATTCGTGTAAGTAATATCTGGTGTCACATCCCCTGCTTTATCAAAGGAATCCCAACCATCGTCAGAATTATCCCAAGCATAACAGTAAGTAAAGGTATTGCCGCTACCTGCACCGAGTTTTGGTGCAAAGCCGTCAGCATTTCCCCCGCGAGTGTAAACATCACAGTTACGGTAGCTGTAAACCGCTTCAATCGTATTACGATAAGCACCAGCCGTTACTTGCAAACCAGCATCGTTATTATATCTAACAATACAATTTGAAACCTTGTTATTACCAGCAGTTTTTCCTTTGATTTGGATACCGTTATCTGGTGCATGCTCGATAATCAGATTTTGAAGAGTGTAGTTTGAGCCAGAAATCCTGACACCAACTGCCGCATCTGATGAAGCTTTACCGATGTATTTTGCCATAAAGTTTGAAAAATCAAGCTCTGGGTAAGAGCCATCCGCATTTTGCACACCGATGATTTGAACATTAGCATTTGCTTTAGACAAAGCAATTTGCCCGTCACAAGCAATCTTGTTTCCCTTCACATAAACCTTTCCGCCACCAGCTTTTTCAGCTTTTGAAATAGCAGAGCGAAGATCGTTATAAGTTGATACTGTCGCACCATTTGAAGCTGCTAATGAAGAGGAGATTAAGCTTTCATCAGCACTTTCTGTTTGGGACAAATCAACTTCAGTTGTCTCACTTGAATTGCTAGTAACATCACTTGATTGGCTTTCTGAAACGGCATCATCAGATGACGTTGATTCCACCTGAATACTAAATAAATCAAGGTCAGCATCTTTAGCATATAAATAAAGCTCACCAGCTTCACCTGAATAAGTGTAAGTTACTTCACTGGCTTGCACACCTGCAGTCAGATTGGTTAGGTCTTGACCTTGGCTATCAGCTAAAACGAGATGCCCCTCATTAGTCTGTGAAGTACTTTTCAAAACGACTTTAATCACATCGTTATCTGATACTGAAAATTTCAACGAAGCTTTATCCTTACTACCTGTAGCATTTAACTGCAAGGCAGATGTATAATTACTTTCTGAAACATTAGCTTCTTCTGCTTTAATGGACAATGATGACTCTTCATTTGCTAATAAAGTCAACCCATCAATCGTTTTTTCAGACTTTAGCTGACCCAAATCTTTAAATGAAGAATCACTAAAATTCCAAGCTACCGAAGAATCGGCTTTAACAATCACTGGACCAGGTCCTAAATGAGACAAAAGCGTAGCTAATGCTATTAAAAGACCAAAGCCAAGCGACAAAAAATGTTGCTTAAAGTTTCGCATATTTTAACTCCCCCTTTTTTTGCGAACGCTTTCTTTATTTTAACATTTCATTTTAGCATTCTTAGTTTTTTGCAAATCTGGAAAAATCATCCGTTAAAAAGACACAAAAAGAAGCCCCGCAGGACTTCTTTTTTACCGAATTTATTATGCAAATATAAGGAATTATTCAGCGTCTGGACGTGATTTACGATCGATGTCAGCAAGGATATTTTCTACAAACTCATCGATTGATTCAGTGTGAGTTTGTTTGCTTCCGTAACGACGAACGTTAACAGTCTTATCAGCCATTTCTTTATCACCAACGATTAATTGGTAAGGAATTTTCTTAGTTTGGCTTTGACGAATCTTAAGTTGCATTTTTTCGTTACGTTCATCGACGTCAACACGAACACCTTTGTCGCGAAGAACTTTAGCAACTTCCCAAGCGTAGTCAACGTGAGCTTCGTTAGAAACTGGGATAACAGTTACTTGGTGAGGAGCAAGCCATGTTGGGAATGCACCTTTGTAGTTTTCAATCAAGATAGCTGTGAAGCGTTCCATTGTTGAGATAACACCACGGTGAATCATAACTGGACGGTGTTCTTCACCATCAGCACCGATGTATGTCAAACCAAAACGTTCTGGAAGAAGGAAGTCAAGTTGGATTGTTGACAATGTTTCTTCATTACCAAGAGCAGTTTTCACTTGGATATCAAGTTTTGGACCGTAGAAGGCAGCTTCACCTTCAGCTTCGAAGTATTCAACGCCCATTTCATCCAAGGCAGCTTTCAACATTGATTGTGCATTTTCCCACATTTCATCGTCATCATAGTATTTGTGAGTATCTTTAGGGTCACGAAGTGATAGACGGAAACGATATTCAGTCAAGTTGAAATCTTCGTAAACGTCGATAATCAATTGAAGAGCTTTTTGGAATTCTTCTTGAATTTGTTCAGGAGTTACGAACAAGTGACCATCGTTAAGTGACATTTCACGAACACGTTGAAGACCTGACAAAGCACCAGATTTTTCGTAACGGTGCATCATACCGATTTCAGCGATACGGATTGGCAATTCACGGTATGAGTGTACATGGTGTTTGTAAACTTGGATGTGGTGTGGGCAGTTCATTGGACGAAGAACGAATTCTTCACCATCACCCATATCCATTGTTGGGAACATGTCTTCACGGTAGTGATCCCAGTGACCTGAAGTTTTGTAAAGGTCAACTGAAGCCAAAGGTGGAGTGTAAACGTGAAGGTATCCTGATTCTACTTCTTTATCAACGATGTAACGTTCCAAAGTACGACGGATTGTAGCACCATCTGGCAACCAGAATGGAAGACCTTGACCAACTTCTTGAGAAATCATGAACAAATCAAGTTCTTTACCAAGTTTACGGTGGTCACGTTCTTTAGCTTCTTGACGTTGTTTAAGGTAAGCTTTAAGGTCTTTTTTATCAAACCAAGCAGTACCGTAAACACGTTGCATCATAGCATTATCGCTGTTTCCGCGCCAGTAAGCACCAGCAACGTTCAATAGATGGAAGACTTGGATACGACCTGTTGAAGGAACGTGTGGGCCACGGCAAAGGTCTGTAAATTCACCTTGTGTGTAAACAGTAAGTCCGCCTTCATCTTCACCATGTTCTTCGATCAATTCAAGTTTGTAAGGATCGTTTTTGAACAATTCACGCGCTTCTTCGATAGAAATTTCTTTACGAACACATGGAAGGTTTTCTTTAACGATTTTTTTCATTTCTTCTTCGATACGAGGAAGGTCTTCATCAGTGATTTGACCTGATTTGTTATCAGTATCGTAGTAGAAACCATTTTCGATTGCAGGACCTACACCAAGGCAAAGGTCTGGGAAAAGACGTTTTGCGGCTTGAGCAAATAGGTGAGCTGCTGAGTGACGCAAGATACCAAGAGCATCTTCATGATCAGGTGTTACGACTTCGATGCTACCATCTTCAGTGATTGCACGAGTAGTATCGATCAATTCTCCGTTAAATTTACCAGCCAAAGCTTTTTTAGCTAGTGAATTACTAATACTTTGAGCAATTTCAAAAGTTGTTACTCCAGATTCGAATTCGCGCACAGCGCCATCTGGGAAAGTAATTTTAACCATACTATTCTCCTTTAAAAGATTTACATTGTTGAGAATTCCTTTTTGGGAACCGGGCAAAAGGAATTTGATGAGTTTACAAAAATTTTTCCCCGAGATAAAAGAAAAGCGACGTCCAAAAAGGACGTCGCAACGTGGTTCCACCTTCATTTATCTACGACAAAAAAGAGTCGTAAACCTCAAATCGGCTATATCGTAGCCACCGTTTTATGTTTGCATAAAAAGCAAAGGAAGTAGTATTGAATCAGTCAACCCTGCGCCCTTCTCACCAACCGGCACTCGCTCTAAAGGTTGAAACCTGTTCAACTTGTCTTCGATAGATATTATAACACGAATTTTTTATTTTTCAAGAATTTAATTAAGGAAATCTCGAATCGAATTAATCAAGCGTTTTGGAGCCTTGAAAACTTTCGCAGACGTCGCAACCGTTGCTTTGGCTGCTTCTGCTGGTAGTTTAATAGCAGAATGTGCTAGCTTCACAGACGTTTTTTCTTTTTGACCACGAACCGTTAAAGAGAATTTTTCTTTTTTCTTGTTCTTAGCTGAAATCAAGACATCAAGATAAAAAGCATAGACCGATTTTCCAAAATGCTCTGCAGAGATAGCATACATTTTTGCTTGATAAGCTTTGTCATCCATGGCAAGTGTGTTTTCAATCGCATCTAAAATAGCATTCGCCAAGTCCTCTTCTTGGTAGAACAATGTTCCAAACATCTTTTGGTCAATGATATCATCCAAATAAGGATTTCCATGTGCAATGACTGGTGTTCCGCTGGCAAGACTTTCTGTATAAGTCAAGCCTTGAGTTTCACTAGTTGAGGCTGAAATGAAGAAATCAGCCGCTTTATAATAAATTGCAGTTTCTTCGTGAGCAACCATTCCCGTGAAAATCACACTATCTTCAATGCCAAGGTCTTCAACCATTTTTTTCAAGTCTGATAAATATGGCCCATCACCAACAATAACCAATTTAACAGCTTTATTTTGAGCTAAAACATCTGGAAATTGTTGGACAATAGCTTGAATATTTTTTTCATAAGAGATACGAGACAGACTAAGTAACATTGTCTCATCCTCAGCAATTCCAAGTTTTTCACGAAGTGCTAGCGCATCTTCTCTTGTAATGTCCTTACGTTCATACTCTTCCACACGAATACCTGTCGGAATGACACGTTTTGGAATCTTGATATCATAACCATCAAGCAAATTTAACACAATACGAGATGGACAAATCACGCCGTCCAAGTCATTCATATAACCACGCATGACGTATTTGACCATACCTGGTTTGATGATTTTTCCTTTAGCAATATACCCTACATAGTCTTCATATTGTGTGTGATAAGTGTGGACTACTGGGATACGAAGAGCTGCAGCAATCATTTTTCCAAGCATTCCAACACTAAATTCCGTTTGGGTATGAATAATATCTAGTTTATATTGTTTGGCAATTTTATAAGACGAAATCAATCCACGATAAACAATGCGGCGATCTGTGAATGAAATAAAAGGCACACTAGGAAGTCGGATAATCGTTGGATCTTCATAGCGTTTCACCGCTTTATCTGTGGTTGTAAAAATATAGACCTCGTGTCCTTCTTTTTCCAACTCTTCCTTGAGGGTACAAATACTCGTTGCTACCCCAGAAACTTGAGGAAAATATGTGTCCGTAAAAAGACCAATTCTCATTTTACAACTCCATTACTTTGTGATAAACATCAATTAATTCATGAGCAACTTTATCAATGCTACGACTTTGAGCAATATGATAACCTGCCTCTTGTTTTTCGCTATTTCCTGATAAAACCTTGCGAAGGGCTTTAACAAAACCAGGAACATCTTGTGCTAACTCCGCACAGCTACTGTCAACCCAGCCGTGATAAACAGGAATATCTCGCAAAACCACATGTTGGTGACTAGCAAGTGCTTCAAGAACGACAATTCCTTCTGTTTCCTCACGACTCGGGAAGAAGAATGCATCTGCCCCACTCATAGCACCTTCAAAAACATCCCCTTTAATGTAACCAGCAAAAATCACATTATCGGGATGCTTACGTGTCACAATGTTTCGTACTTTATGAGGAATAACCCATTTATTAGTCTCACCGAACCAAATAAAACGCACATCAGGCATTTGCTCTGCTACTTTAACAAAGTCATCAATACCCTTTCGCATGAAATAAAGCCCAGCACAAATCACAACTTTTTCATCTGGTTTAATACCAAAATGACGTCTAAAAGCTTCTTCTTTAGCTGGATTTGGAACATAACGAGACAAATCAATCCCATTTGAAACGGCATAAATCGGCTTGTCAACGCCATAACCACTAATTAATGATTTTGAGTATTCAGTCGGTGTAATAATAGCATCCGCATTATTATAGAAATGACAAAGATACCATCTAAAAATTGGTGATACTAAATTAGAGCCGATAAAAGAGTCGCGAAAATCTTCCTCGGTAGAATGACCATGCATCAACACTTTTTTACCCGCTTTTTTGGATTTTTTCAATAATTTCCAACTCTTAATACCATAAGTATTGATATGAACCAAATCATAGTCATCGTTTGGATTTGTTGTATAATCTTGGCCAACCATGCTAAGAGCACGCTCTTGGTGCTTGATGGCACGACCAATTCCTGATTTTCTTAAATAATTTTCGGCTTCCAAATACAGTAAAACTTTCATAAATTCTATTATAGCTTATTTTGTAATTTTTTTCACTAAGACTAAAAAAAATCAGCCCAAAGGCTGATTTTGTCATAGTATCCTTTTTTGGAAATTATTGACGTGTAGTACCACGCAATTTAAGACCATGATTAAGAATAATTTCTTTTTCTTCAAGTTCTTCTTTGTTCATGATTTTAGTCAACATACGCATACTTACCGCACCAAGGTCATAAACCGGTTGGCTAATTGAGCTTAGGTTTGGACGAGTGTATGATGTGATTGGTGAATCATTACTTGTAAGAATTTCAAAGTCTTCAGGAACTTTTTTACCTGCGGCAAACAATCCATTCAAAAGACCTGCAGCTAGTTCGTCTTCAGCAACATATGCAGCTGTAGCACCTGAATTCATCACGCGTTGAGCTAGTTCATAACCATCTTTGTAGTTGTAGTTAGCTTCAAATACAAGTCCTTCTTTGAATGATAGGTTGTTCTTTTCAAGTCCTTCTTTGTATCCTGCAAGACGAACTTTACCGTTAATGTCATCAATAAGTGGTCCTGAAACAAAGGCAATATCTTTGTTATTTTTAGCCAAAATATCAACAACATCAGCCACGGCAGCTTTGTAATCAATATTAACACTTGGAAGTTGGTGTTCTAAATCAACTGTTCCTGCTAGAACCACTGGTGTGCGTGAGCGAGAGAACTCTGCACGAATTTTTTCAGTTAAATGGTGTCCCATGAAGATAATACCATCCACTTGTTTTGCAAACAAAGTGTTAACAACATTAACTTCTTTATCGTCATCTTCATCACTTGACGCAAGAACGATATTGTATTTGTACATTGCAGCAATATCGTCGATACCTTTCGCTAAAATTGAGAAATAGCTATTAGCGATATTTGGAATAACAACACCAACTGTCGTAGTTTTTTTACTTGCCAAACCACGAGCAACTGCATTTGGACGATAGTCTAAACGGTCAATAACTTCAAGGACTTTTTTACGAGTGTTTTCCTTTACATTTTTATTGCCATTTACAACACGACTAACTGTTGCCATTGAGACGCCTGCTTCTCGTGCAACATCATAAATTGTAATCGTATCATCAGTGTTCATTATTGGACTTCCTTTCTATTTGAAAATTTCGCTTTCACAAATATTTTAGCACCTTTTGGAAACACTTTCAAGTGCAAACTTAGAATTTTTGAAAACTTTTCATATTTTGAAAACGTTTAAAGAGTTATTTTTCTCATAAAAGGCTAAAAAAGTCAAAAAGTAGTTATTTTCAGAAAATTTTCTGCTAATTTTTTAGTAAACTTCTGAAACTCTTTCATCTTTTTAAACTTTTTTAGCATGATTTTATGAAAATTAAGCGCATTTAATTTTTTCGACTTCAACTCTTGATTTTTTGTGATTTTTTTGAAAAAATGGGGGTAATTAGAAAGAAGGTTTCTCATGTCTAAATTAGATCAAATCCGCTCATATTTGAATCAAGAAAAAGCAAATATCGCTGTTTTCTCTGATCCAGTAACTGTTAACTATTTGACTGGTTTCTTCTGCGATCCACACGAACGTCAAATGTTCTTGTTTGTTTACGCTGACCGTGAACCAGCACTTTTCGTCCCTGCGCTTGAAGTCGCACGCGCCAGCCAAATCGTCAATTTCCCTGTTTTTGGCTACGTTGATTCAGAAAATCCATGGGAAAAAATTAAAAACGGTCTTCCTTCAACAGATAGCGCCAAAATCTTTGCTGAATTTGATAATTTGAACGTTACTAAATTCCAAGGTTTGCAAACTGTTTTTGATGGACGTTTTGAAGATCTGACACCGTTTGTTCAAAAAATGCGTCTTATTAAATCTCAAGATGAAATTGATAAAATGATGGTAGCTGGTCAGTTCGCTGATAAAGCTGTTAAAGTTGGTTTCGATAACATCTCACTTAACAACACTGAAACTGACATTATCGCCATGATTGAATTTGAAATGAAAAAACAAGGTGTTGAAAAAATGAGTTTCGACACTATGGTCTTGACTGGTAATAATGCCGCTAACCCACACGGTATCCCAGGCACAAACAAAATCGAAAACAATGCTCTACTTTTGTTTGACCTTGGAACAGATATGCATGGTTACGCTAGTGATATGACTCGTACTGTTGCCGTTGGTAAACCTGACCAATTCAAAAAAGACATTTACAACTTATGTTTAGAAGCTCACATGGCAGCTCTAGAGTTCATCAAACCTGGTGTTCTTGCTAGTGAAGTGGATGCTGCTGCTCGTAAAGTCATTGAAAAAGCAGGTTACGGTGAATACTTCAACCACCGTCTTGGACACGGTATTGGAATGACTTGTCACGAATTCCCTTCAATCATGGAAGGTAATGATATGGAAATCCAAGAAGGTATGTGTTTCTCAGTTGAACCTGGTATCTACATTCCTGGAAAAGTTGGTGTCCGCATCGAAGATTGTGGTCATGTCACAAAATCTGGCTTTGAAGTCTTCACACACACACCAAAAGAATTGCTTTATTTTGAAGGATAATTCTCATAAACCTAAAAACTTCCTAGTAGCACTAGGAAGTTTTTATATTGCAGGAAACCTCAATTACTGCTAAAATGAGCCTAAGAAATCCAAAAAGAGGCTCTTATGTTTTATAAAACAATGACTTATTGTCCCGAATGTGGGCACCCTTTAGAAAAGAAATTTTTAAAAGACGAAGGTGACATTCCTTATTGTTCACAGTGTGATAGTTTTCGCTTTCCTGTCTTCAATACTGCTATCAGTGCCATTTTATTTAACGAAAGTCATGATAAAATTCTTTTAATCAAACAGTACAAGATGACTGAACACATTTTGCTAGCTGGTTATGTGTCACAAGGCGAAAATGCTGAGGCTACTGTCGCTAGAGAAATTGACGAGGAATTAGGCTTAAAAGTAAAATCCTTAACCTTTAACGCTACTAAATACTACGAGCGCAGTAACTCACTCATGATTAATTTTGCCGTAACGGTATCTGGAGCAGTTACTCCCAATCACGAGATTGATGACTGGGACTGGTTTTCAATCGAAGATGCCAAAAAAGCTATCAAAGACGGTTCTCTTGCCGAAAGTTTTTTACTAGAATTTTTAACTAAAATTGAAAAGGATTGAGAAAAACTCAATCCTTTTTTGCATACTTTTCTTGCATTTCCTGCCAAAATTGTTGAACAGCTTCTGATTTATTTGTTTTTAATTTCATCAAGACCATCAGAGACTCTGTCTCAATATCAAGCGGTCGCCAAACAATCTGCTTCCCCTCAAAAGGTCTAACCATCTTTTCCATCATAAGAGAAAGCCCTAAATCATTTTCGATAAAATCAATAATTAAGTTAATACGATTGCCTTTATAGGTAATCTTGGGATCAAACTGATAAGCATGACAAAGTTCTAATAGAGGCTGTAATAACTGCGTTTTCTCGCTAAGTTGTAAGAATTTTTCTCCTTCTAACTCTTTAAGATTGATGCTTTCTTTTCTTGCTAAAGGATGCTGACTTGGCAAAACAACCACCCAACGGTCTTGGTCAATGGTGAGCATTTCAACTTCTTTTGGCAATTTAGCATTAAATTGTCTCGCAAAAATAATATCGCACTTGTGTTTAAGGAGATTATCCAACAAGACATCCGCCTCTTCTTCTTCAACGCTAACCTCAAAATTCGTATGGCGTTTTTTAAAGCCTGCAATTTCAGAAATGATGGCATAAAAAGGCATACTTGGAATACCATGAAGTAAAAGCTTGTGCTCTTTTTCTTCCTGTAACTGCGAAAGCTCCACAGTCATCTGTTGGTAACTGTCTAAAATCTGTCTGGCATAAGTTTCAACCATTTGCCCTTCCTTGGTGATTCTGATATGACGACGGCTACGGTCAAATAACTGCACCCCGAGTTCTTTTTCTAAAGCCATGATTTGCTTTGACACATTTCCTTGGCTAATGTACAAGCGCTCAGCAGTTTCAGTATAATTAAGAGTCTCACACAAGGTTAAAAATACTTGTAATTTTTGAAGATTCATCAGCAGCCTCCTTTTTATTCCATTTTAGAATATCTCATCACCAAAAGCAAATTGATTTTTGGCTAAATCGTGTTACACTAGTTAATGACCTTATGGTTTCAAGTTAAGTCACTTTGCACAAGTGAGCTTATTTTTTTGTCTTATTTTTACTATCAAAAAGGAGGAATTTTATGCCAACTGGTGTCATCATCAATTCATTTGCCATTATTTTTGGCGGAATTCTCGGTGGAATTTTTGGCCATATCTTGTCCGAGGATTTTAAAAACCAATTAAATCTTATCTTTGGCGTTTGTTCAATGGGAATGGGGATTTCATCCATTGGACTCATGAAATACATGCCTGCTGTTATCTTTGCTATCGTTGTTGGTACAGCTATCGGACTTGCCATTAATCTTGGTGAATGGATTAATAAAGGTGGGGCTTTGATGCAAAAGGCTGTTTCAAAAATCTTGCCACAAAAGCACAGTCAACTGTCAAACGATGAATTTTTAGCAACTTTACTAACTGTTATCGTTCTTTTCTGCGCTAGCGGTACTGGTATCTATGGTAGTCTTGATTCTGGTATGACAGGCGACTCAACTATCCTGATTTCAAAATCAATTCTTGATTTCTTCACTGCAGCCATCTTTGCTTGTAACCTTGGTTTTGTGGTTTCTTTGATTGCTATTCCACAGTTCGTCATTTTTACGGCTCTTTTCTTACTTGCGGGGATCATCGTCCCATTAACAACGCCTGATATGATTGCAGATTTTAAAGCCTGTGGTGGTTTCTTGATGGTCGCAACAGGTTTTCGTATGATTCGTGTCAAAATGTTTCCAACCGCTGATATGATTCCAGCAATGGTCCTTGTTATGCCTTTATCTTGGTTCTGGGTCAACGTCATCATGCCATTATTATAAAATCTAATAATTTTAGAAAAATTAGAAAATGAGTTCCATATTTTTGGAGCTTATTTTTTTAATAAACGTTTTTACATCAACAATTATGAATACATTTTCTTAAGCATATTATTTGTCATTTTATTCTTAGTTTGCTAACATACTATACATAATTAAAATTAAAAGGAGAAATTTATGCCCCAGCCCTCATGCCCACAAGAAGCTTTGGACTCTAGCATCTTTTTCGCTGTCAAAAAATTAAATCGTGCTCTTAACAAAATTGCTGAAGATTTTTTTCACAAAGTTGACTTAAAACCATCTTATGTTCCCATTCTTCTGATTTTAAGTCATGAAAATGGTAAAATTCAAAAAGACTTGGCTAAAATGCTTTGTATCGCAGCTCCATCCATGACAAGACTTATTGAAAAGCTAGTCCACAAAGATTTAGTGAAAGTGGTTTGTGAAGGACGTACCAAACGTATCTACCTCACAGATAAGGGAAGAGAAATAATTCCGGAACTTTGTCAAGTTCATCTAGCGTTACACGAAGAAATTAACCAATTAGTCAAGACAGGCTTTTCTGACACACTCATTGCTGAACTAAACCAAATTACTAATCAATTACAATAAGTTTTTTTGAAGGTCTTGACCGCTTTGGTCAGAGCTTTTTTAAAATCCAAAATTATGACAGATTTGTCATCTATCTGCAACTGTGTTAAGATAGTCACTGTAAACTTATTTTCAAGGAGATCATCGTGTCCAATAATATTCAAGAGGTATTGGATGGTTGCCTATTCTTTTCGGTCAAAAGATTGGATCGTGCACTTGATAAATTTACAGAAGCCGCTTTTAGAAAAATCGGAATGTCACATTCTTACGCTTTAGTTCTTTATATTTTAAATCAAGAAAATGGTAAACGTTATAAAGACCTAGCTAATATCCTTTGTATTGCTCCGCCTTCTTTAACAAAAATCATCGATAAACTAGCCAATAGAGATTTTGTCGCTATCGCTCGTGATGGACGAACAAAACGTGTCTATATTACCGATAGAGGAAGAGAGATTGTCCCCATCATCGGAGAAGTCTTTCATAAAACGCGACAAGAATTTATGGAAATCTCTCAACCTTGCGATTTTAACAATCTGATTGACCAAATTAATCATCTGACAAATCAACTAAAATAAAAGAGCTTAAGCTCTTTTTCTTATGCCTGAAAACTGGCTAAAACTAGCTGAAAATGCTATGATAGAAAGAAAACTAGGAGGCTAGCATGAGTAAAGAAGCTATCAAAAAACAAGTTCTCGATGCCTTTGACCATCGAGTTGCCGTCCGTGTCTACAATGACCAAGACATTTCACGCGATGATATGGAATACATCCTTGATACAGCTTGGTTAAGCCCTTCTTCAATTGGTTTAGAGGCTTGGCGTTTTGTGGTTCTTAATCGTAAGCAAATCGCTAAACTTCGTGATGAACTTAAGGCAGTTGCTTGGGGAGCACAATCTCAACTTGATACAGCCAGTCATTTTGTTTTGTTACTTGCAGAAAAAAATGCACGCTATGATTCTGACTCTGTCAAAGATAGCCTCGTCCGACGTGGTCTCGGTGAAGGTGATGCTCTCAATAGTCGCCTAGCCACTTACGAATCATTCCAAAAAAATGATATGAAAACTACTGACAATCCTCGCGCCCTCTTTGATTGGACCGCTAAGCAAACTTACATCGCTCTTGGAAATATGATGACATCAGCCAGCATGATTGGTATTGATTCTTGCCCAATTGAAGGATTTAATTATGACAAAGTCAATGCTATTCTTGCTAAAGCAGGCATTATTAACCCTGATAAAGAAGGCATTGCAAGCATGGTGTCATTTGGTTATCGACTACGCGATCCAAAACACCCTCGCTCACGTAAACCTAAAAATGAAGTCATTACTTGGCTCGAATAAATAGATAAAGCTTGAACTTTCGTTCAAGCTTTTTTATTTACATTAATGACATTTTTACTGCGCTGAGTAATCCGCTAGTGGTACCTGGAAATGCAAAAATCATCTGACTAAGATCATTTGCTGTGACTTTTTGATTAATCATCAGAGTCAAAAGATTAATCATTTCACCAGCTTCATTACCTAAAAGGCTAGCGCCGACCAATTCTTTATTCTGATTAACAATCAGTGTCACGTGCGCTTCATCTTCTAATTTTGTCTGGAATTTCAATTGTTGTCCAAATGGAATCTCAACAATGCGGTAAGCATCATTCTCACGAGCCTCAGCAAGACTTACCCCAACTTGTGCAATACGAGGGAAAGTATAGACAAGATTTGGAATAGCTGGATACTGAATTGCTTCTTGATTTACTCCAAGAATGTAAGCAGCAATATAATCTGACTCAAAACTTGCTGTTGGCGTTAAACGTGGAATAGTTTTATCAATGACATCCCCACTAGCAAAAATATTTGGCACAGAAGTTTGCAGGTGATCATTAACAACGATTCCTGAACGATTGTAGGCAATGCCAAGTTCATCAAGACCAAGATTTTCAACATTTGGAATGCGTCCTGTTGCATCAAGAACGTAGTCAGTCTCTAATTCCAAACCTTGAGCCGTTGTGACACGTAAACCATCAGTAGTTTCTTCAACTGCTTGAACGGCTTGGTTGAAATGGAAGTGAACACCCTCTGTTGTCATTTTAGCAACCACACTATCAACATAATTTTCTTGATAAGCTGCTAAAGCTCTGTCGGCGTATTCAATAATATGCACTTCAGAACCTAGCTTAGCAGCCATGGTTGCAAATTCCATAGAAATGATTCCTGCACCGATAAAGGTGATGCGTTTTGGCATCTTATCCAAATCAAGGAAATCACGACTATCATGCAAGAATTCTTGTCCTTTAATTTGAAGACGTGCTGGACGTTGACCTGTTCCAAGAACGATGTAGTCTGCGCTGACTCTATCATCATCCACACTAACTGTATGAGCATCAACTAATTTTCCGTAGCCTTTTAGCAAATCAATCTGCATTTGTGCAAACATACCTTCCATGAGAGGAGCGTAAGTTGGAATTTCAGATTTTTTATAAGCCATAAGCTCTTGCCAGTTAACCTTAGTATTTCCAGTAATGCCAGCTTTTTCATAACGTGAAAGACCATCGATAAACTCAAATGGACTGTCTAATAAAAATTTGGCATTACAACCATAGTTGGTACAAGTACCAGCAGTAACATCTTTTTCAACAATGGCCACTTTTTTGCCGACTTGAGACAAAGTCACTGCTGCATGCCAATTAGCATGTCCTGAGCCAATAAAAATCACATCATAATCGTAAGTCATGTTTTCTCCTTAAAGCTGTTGTGTTAACCAGTTTTGGTAACCAACAGTATCAATTAAATCTAGTTGTTGTTGTGTCCACTGCAAATCATCATCTTCATCTTTATAATAATCTTTTAACAAATCGTAAGTCACCAAATCATTAGATGCAGCACCAACCAATGGCAATAATTCTTTCAGTCCTTCTTTTGAAACTTCCAAATCATGTCTTAGCCATTCCAAAGGACTAGCTGGCACTCCAAAGCTTACTTGATTTTGATAGCAAATTTTACCACCCAAATCTAAAATGCGATTAAAGAGTTTTTGTGAAAAGTCACGTTCTTCCAAAGCGTGGCTTTTGTATTTGTCACCAAGTTTTGAAAATCCTTGTGCCTCAAAGTTCAAAGCGACAAGATCATGAATATTTGCTTGATTTAAAATTTTGTTTCCGATTTTTTGTAATAATTCGATTGTATTTTCCATAATTTCAACCTCTTTTTATAATCAGTCGCGCGCGATTGATTATAGTTTACTACTCCATTTTCAAGTTGTCAACTTTTACATTTATTTTTTTCTATGTTATGATAAGAGCAAGTAAACACAAAGAAAGGGACGTTATGCCAGAACAACATCCTACTTTAACTAATCAACTATGTTTTGCGATTTATAATGCCAATAGGGTTTTCAATCAATTTTACAAACAAAAACTAGCTAAATTTGATTTAACCTATACACAATATATTGTTCTCTTAGCACTTTGGGAAACTGACAATCTTGCTTTGCGTGAATTAGGAAAACAATTAGACCTTGCTAGCAATACACTGACACCACTTCTCAAGCGTTTAGAAGACAAAGGTTATCTAACACGTATTCGCCCTAAAGAAGACCATCGTCAGCTGATTATTGCCCTTACAGAAGCTGGCAAAGCACTTCAAGCTGATGTTGAACAAGAATTACACACTTGCGTAGGAAGATTTACACCTGCTTTACAGGGAAAGATTGAAGAAATGATTGAAGACAATCACATCTTGATTGAAGAATTGAAAAAAATGCTTTAAAAAGAGTTTGGATTAAATCCAAACTCTTTTTGTTTTATTATCTGGCGTTGAAATTTTTCATTTGACGTTTGATGTCACGGTCTTGCTCACGGCGTTTGATGGTTTCACGTTTGTCGTAATCGTGTTTTCCTTTAGCCACACCAAGTAAGACCTTAGCAAAGCCATTTTTCAAATAAACTTTAAGAGGAATAAGAGTCATCCCTGTTCCTTTTAAGTCATTTGATAGTTTTTCAATTTCACGTTTTTTTAGCAATAATTTACGTGTACGCTCAGGCTCTTGGTTCCAAATGTTTCCTTGCTCAAATGGAGAAATGTGGACATTAATCAACCAAGCTTCACCATTTTTAATTTGAGCGTAACCGTCTTTTAGCTGAATACGTGCAGCACGAACACTCTTGATTTCAGTTCCTGTCAAGACGATTCCAGCTTCAATGGTATCAACTATATTATAGTCATGACGTGCCTTTTTATTTTGGGCAACGACATTTCCTTCACCTTTTGGCATATTAAGCTACCTCTCTTGTGTCAAAATTTTTGGGTTAGCAATGAGGCTTGTCACCTTTTATTTTTTAGCTTTACGAGTTTTTTTCTTAGCTACTTCTTTGTAGAAAGGTTTCTTGCCTGATTTTTTAGAAGATGATTTTGACGATTTATGATTGCGTTGTTTATTTGATTTGTGGTCTTTTTTATGGTCTTTGTGATTGTCAGATTTTGGACGACGTTTGTCTTTTCCAGAACGATCTTTTCGTGATTTCTTCACTTTTTCAATCACATCATAATCACTTGGAATGTATTCAAAGTCAATATCACCAGTTTCTTTGTCGGCACGTGTCAATTTAATCTTGATTTGTTGACCAACGCGGAAGACTTTACCTGATTTTTCACCTTGAAGGGTCAATGTACGCTCATTGTAGTTGTAGAATTCTGGAAGAGTTGTGATGTGGACAAGACCTTCAATAGTATTTGGTAATTCGATAAACATACCAAATTTCACGACACTAGCCACCACACCGTCAAATTCTTGACCAACGTATTCTTCCATGTATTCAGCTTTTTTCATCGCTTCAACCACACGTTCGGCATCAATAGCACGACGTTCGAGAGTTGAAGATGATGTTGCCAATTCTGGAATCACATTTCTGAAGTGTTCAATCTTCTCATCTGTCACTTGTGTGTATTCACGAATCATACGGTGAACGAGAAGGTCAGGATAACGACGGATTGGACTTGTAAAGTGTGTATAGTATTCAGCAGCCAAACCATAGTGACCATGATTATGTTCAGAATAACGCGCTTGTTGCATTGAACGTAGCAACATCATATTCAAAACTTCTGCACCTGGTTTACCTTCTACTCTTGCCATGAAATCTTGAAGGGCTTGTTGGCTAATTTTATTAGCTGTACCATGAATTTGTACTCCAAAAATACTTGCGTAATCAAGGAATTTCTGTAATTTTTCAGCTTTTGGATCTTCGTGGATACGGTAAATAAATGGTAATTTGCGTTTTGCGAAGTGTTCTGCCACTGTTTCGTTAGCTGCCAACATGAAGGATTCAATCATGCGCTCTGCAATACCACGCTCACGAATCACGATGTCAACTGGCATTCCTTTGTCATTGACAATGATTTTAGCTTCGCTAGTATCAAAATTAAGTGCCCCACGACGCACGCGCATCTTCTCTAAGATATTGTGAAGGGCAGCCATGTGGTGAATTGACTCAACGATTGGCTGGTATTTTTCAATCAACTCTTCATCGCCAGCAATGATGTCATTGACATCGCTATAAGTCATGCGGAACGTTGTATTGATGACTGATTGACAGATTTGGTGATTAACCACATGACCATTGCGGTCAATTTCCATCAAACATGATTGCGTCAAACGATCCACATTTGGATTCAATGAACAGATACCATTTGACAAACGCTCTGGTAGCATTGGCACCACGCGATCTGTTACATAAACAGATGTTCCACGAGCTACCGCTTCACGGTTAAGGGCAGAGCCTTCTGTGACATAGTAAGACACGTCAGCGATGTGAACACCTAACTCAAAGTTACCGTTATCTAAAAGTTTGATATGAACCGCATCATCCAAGTCCTTGGCATCAGCACCATCAATGGTAAAGGTGATTTCATTACGTAAATCAACACGACCAATCAAATCTTTTTCAGATGGCGCATCTGGAACAGCATTGGCTTCTGCTATAACATCTTCTGGAAATTCTGATTTAATATCCATTGATTCAAGGACTTCAAGAACATCAATTCCGACATCACCTTGGTGACCAACGATATCACGAACATGACCAACAAAGTAATCGTGACCACGCGTTGGGTATTTATCGATATCAACCTTGATGATTTCAGTTCCATCTAAAACAACAGGTTCTTTTTTGATGTAGATTTTTTGTTGGATTTTTTGATTTTTAGACTTGATGTAACCAGCGTATTTTGGTTTTTCATCGTCTAGGATAAATTTTCCAACGACAGTTTTTAAACTACGTTCAACGATTCCGACAATACGGACTTCAGCTGCTGTTCCTTTAAGACGGTTAGCAGGTTTCTTAATCACAGCTTCAACTGTATCGCCGTCAACAGCATGACCAACATCATTACGCCCAACAAACATGTCATCTTCGTCCTCATCAACAGACAAGAAACCAAAACCAGCTTTGTTAGCACGAAAGACACCAGTGACTGTAATTTCTTTTTTCTTCTCTACTTTTTTACGAAGGGCGAGGCTACCGCTATCATCAAAACGGAGTTCACCCTGACTTTCTAACTGTGAAATTTCTTTAACAAGCAATGGAAATTTTTCAGCGCCAGTCATATCCAAACCAGCAGCTAAATCATTAATATTAACTTTTCCATGCTCTTTTAAATAAGCAATAATATTTTCATTCATAATTGTGATTATTAGCAAGACCGATTAGCAAAAAAGTCCTGCTATCTTCTATCCTCTCGTTTTCTAGCTTGATGGAAGTTGTGAAAAGTCACTGAATTTCAAATTCCAATCCGCTATTGGACAGACTCCTCACTACTTACTTAATAATAAAAAATGAGCTGAATGACCAGCTCATGAATTTTCGTACAAAATTCAAGATGCGCAGCCAACGTAAGCTAAGATGCAGCTTTGTCGTCAGTTGCTATCTATTTACTTGATAAGATTGCTAGCGCTAGAGCAATTGCTAGCCAAAAGAAAACTAGAACTGCTGTAAAACGTTGCATAAACGCTTCGAAGCCACGCGCTTTAGTACGTTCAAATAAAGCTTCTGAACCGCTGTTATCAAATACGTTGCTACTTGGATTTTTCTGTGGTTGCATAAAAATGGCAATCACGATAATAACAGATAATACCAGCAAAGCTGTCAGTAGTACATTGTACATATGTTTCACTAAGAACGCGTCAGAAGCTTAACTCTGGGGAAAAAATCCACTACATTTTGCTTCTGGGTTCTATTTCCTTTCCTACACTATGGTCTTAATTATTCTATCATAAATATCCCTACGATTCAATATGTAGGGTTACTTTTCGCTCTTTGGGACAGTATTTAGGAACCTGAATTTTGTCGGGATGGGTTGCTTTATTTTTGCTTGTTAAATAATTTTTGCTACCGCAGCTACTGCATTTTAAATTAATCTTGACTCTCACGCGATTTCCTTAACTTTCAAATATTTTCTAAAATTGATAAGGCTCCACACAAAGTTTACAAAGACAATCAAACTTGTCACATAAAAGACTGAACGGTACCCCATTCCTGTCGCTACTGCTGAACCGACAAACGGCCCCAAGACTTGTCCAATATTCATAAACATTTGATTATAGCTGAAAATACGTGAAATACCTTCTCGAGGTGTGATTTTAGTCAACAGCGAATTAACACTTGGCATCAAGGCACCCGTACCAAACCCATACAAGAAACGAACAATTGCCAACTGTAATGAATTTTGGGCCATGGCAGACAAGACATACATACCAAAGCTATAAAACAGAGCTATCAAAAGTAGTCTATGATTACCTATTTTATCACCAATTTTACCAAGAGTCGAGCTCGATAACATACTTGAAAACCCAAGAGCAGACACAATCAAACCTGATACAAACATCAAATTCTCAGTTTGTCCGAGATTACGAATGTACAGTGTTAGGATTGGGGAAATTGATTGTGCAGAAATTTGGATAATCATACTCGTTACAAATAACCCAATAAGGATTTGTTTGTCTTTAATTGAAGAAAAGACTTCTCGAGTTGACATCGCATTTGCTTTTGTAACTGGCTGAAATTCTTCCTTAATAAAAAAGACTGTTAGTAAATTACAGATTAATAAAATGAAACCAACTAGTAGAAAAACTTGTCGAATTCCCATGATTTCAGCTAAAACGCCACCTAATAATGGACCAACTAAGCTACCTCCAATAACTCCTGTTGCCAGCGTCCCAAGCGCGTAACCAGAACGACTCTTAGGTGCTTGACTGGCAATTAAGGCATTTGAATTTGGAACATAACCTGAAAACAGACCATTTAAAACGCGTAGCGCTAGCAACCAGAAAACATTAGGAACAAAAGCTAGTCCACCCATGGTAAAAGTCATTGCAAGGCTAGCTCTTACCATCATCGGTTTTCTTCCATAGCGGTCTGCCAAGCGCCCCCAAACTGGGGCAATCAATGCTGAAGCAAGTGCTGATAGGGACACTGCCAACCCAGCATACCATTCAACTTTGTTTTTAGGAGCGCCAAGTTCTTCCACATATAAAGCCATAAATGGCATGACAAGCGAAAAGCTTGCCCCAGTAAAAAAGTTACCAAGCCAAGCTATTCGTAAATTTTGTTTCCAATTAACTTCGTTACTTATGATTGTTCACCTTCTTTTCAAAAAAACGTCAATTGCTATTATAGCACATTCCAAAAGAATTACTAAAAACTTGCTACGCAAAACGTTTTCCTGAAAAATATGCAGAAAATCAGACGATTTTCCAATCATTCATCGCCTATAATTCTTGCAAAAGCTGATTGATTTGTGCTTTTAATTCAGTAAGGTCACCACTGTTATCTAGCAATTTGTCAGCATAAGGCTTTTTAGCTTCTGTCGACATTTGGCTAGCCATGCGTTTTTTAGCTTCTTCTTTTGAGAAATGATTACGCATCACCAAACGCTCCAATTGTGTTTTCTCATCAAGATGAACCAACCAAATATCATCAAACCACTCCATATAATCATGCTCAATCAAAAGCGGAATATCCATAAAAAAGACATCTTGAGTCTTAGCTAGTTCATCTCGTCTTCTAGCCAACTCTTCTCGGATAATACCACTTTGCAGACGCGACGACTTTTCTAGCATATCTTTACTTGAAAAAATCAGCTGCCCTAATTTTTTACGATCGAGTTCACCATTTTCTTGAAGAATCTCACTGCCAAGCCAGTTACAAAGGGCTTGATAAAGTTTTCCACCTTTAGCCTGAAGTTCGTGAACCACCTGGTCAGCATCAATCACTTGATAACCATGCTTTCTGATTTCAGCAACAACGGTTGACTTTCCAGAAGCAATGCCGCCTGTAATTCCAATAATTTTTGTCATCGTTTTTGACAAGCAGGACAAAAATGCGTCCCGCGACCTCCTACTTTTATTTTTTCAATTGGTGTGGCACAACGCGGGCAGGGCTCATCCGTTTTTCCGTAGACTTGTAAATACTCTTGCATTGTCCCATTTTCACCAAAGGCATTTTGGTAAGTTCGGATAGTTGTTCCACCTTTTTCAATGCCAAGTTGTAAGATACGGATAATCTCATTGTGAAGCAAATTGATTTCAGCTTTTTGAAGACTATTTGCTTGGCGTTCAGGATGAATTTTAGCTGCCCAAAGTACCTCATCCACATAAATATTTCCAAGACCAGCCACCAAAGTCTGATCTAAAAGATAAGGCTTTATGAGTTTTTTTGAAGCAGACAATTTTCGAGCAAATTCTGCCACATCAAAATCTTCCTTAGTCGGTTCAGGACCTAATTTTCTTTTTTGGAAATAAGCCGCAACCTGACTTTTAGCCATTAACTCCATGGTTCCAAATTTCCGAACATCCTTATAAACCAAAGTCGACCCATCATCTAAACCAAAAAAGATATGAAAATGTTTATCCTCAGGAACCTGGTGCTCAAACAGCAAATATTTTCCTTCCATTCTCAGATGAGAAATAATCACTTGCTCATCTAGGTTCAGCAGCAAGTACTTCCCACGTCTACCAATCGACTGAATGGTTTGACCAAGTAAATCAGACTCAAAAACACTTAAATCCGTTTTAACCACTTTCGGCACACGAACATCAACCGATACAATTTTTCGCCCAACAATCAAACGCTCAAGACCACGACGAACTGTCTCAACCTCAGGTAATTCCGGCATAATAATACGATACCAAGCCGTTAAGCGACTCAAAGAAAAATAGGAAATGGGACGACGGTGATAAACACCTAGTCACCATTTATCTTTTTTCAAAGAGTCGTAGGCGGGTTCTAGTCAACCAACCGCTTGGCGCTCCTTTCTAAATATTATTTGAAAAGAGGAGGTGCTCATCAACAAACACCTCCTAATTAAATGAACTATTAATACTCTTTCTCGTTGTAACCAAAGTCTGCGAGATCAAGTTTTTTATCACGCCAGTTTTTCTTAACTTTAACCCAAGTTTCAAGATAAACTTTATCACCAAGCATGATTTCAATATCACGGCGAGCCATTTTACCAATTTTCTTAAGCATAGTGCCTTTTTTACCGATGATAATACCTTTTTGGCTGTCACGTTCAACCATGATTGTTGCACGAATGTGAACCTTGTCTGTCTCTGGATCACGTTTCATTGAATCAACGATAACTGCAACAGAGTGAGGCACTTCTTGTTCTGTCAACTTCAAGATTTTTTCACGAATCATTTCTGATACCAAGAAACGTTCTGGGTGGTCAGTGATTTGGTCTTCAGGGAAATATTGGAAACCTTCCTCCAAGTTATCTTTCAAGATATTAAGAAGTGTTTCAACGTTATTTCCTTGAAGGGCTGAAATTGGCACAATTTCTTTGAAATCCATTTGACTACGGAAATCATCAATTTGTTCCAAAAGTTGGTCTGGGTGCACTTTATCGATTTTATTGATAACCAAAATAACTGGAATGTTAGCTGCTTTTAAGCGTTCGATAATCATGTCGTCACCTTTACCACGTTTTTCGTCAGCTGGGACCATGAAAAGAACTGTCTCAACTTCACGAAGTGTGCTGTATGCTGACTCAACCATGAAATCACCAAGTGCTGTTTTGGGTTTGTGAATTCCTGGTGTGTCGATAAAGACGATTTGTTCGGTATCTGTTGTATAGATACCCATGATTTTGTTACGAGTTGTTTGAGCTTTGTCGCTCATGATAGCAATTTTTTGCCCCATAACGTGGTTCAAGAATGTCGATTTCCCAACATTTGGTCGACCTAAAATCGCTACAAAACCTGATTTAAACATAAGATATAAAGGACGTTAAACGTCCCTACTCCTTTCATTATTTGCAAAATATTTTTATCGATTGCCAAAAATTAAGGCAATAATTTTCGGTACAAAAATAATCAATCCTGTAATCACGGCATAAGTTGATACCACCAATACCGCTCCTGCTGCCATATCCTTGGCATTTTTTGCTAGCATTGAAAAATGATAATCACTAGCCAAGTCAACCACATTTTCAAGAGCAGAATTAACCATTTCTAAAGTGATGACTAAAAAGATGGCTAAAAATAAGAATAACCATTCAATCGCAGATATACGAAAAACAGCTCCTGCTGCAGTTGCTAAAATAGCTGACACCATGTGTTTACGCATATTTCTTTCTTCCTTGAAGGCTGTAACTATTCCAGTGATGGCAAATTCCATACTAGATACCAAGGTGCGATTTTTCCACTTTTTAGGGGAATTATTGTCTCTTAAGTCCATAGGCAGTTAAAATTTCTTCCTGTAAAGTAAACATTTCTTTTTCTTCTTCAGGGGTATAATGGTCGTAGCCATTGATGTGTAGGAAACCATGCACCGCTAAGAATCCCATTTCACGTTCAAAAGAATGGCCGTACTCTTCTGCTTGTTCACGCGCTTTATCAACAGAGATAAAGAGCTCACCGATATAAGCATCGAATTCATCGAGCATTTCAGCTAGCTCTGGATTTTCAGCTAAATCTTCTTCTGAGAAAGTCAAATCTGACTCTGGTTTGTACTCTAAGCTGATAACATCCGTTGGACGGTCTGTGTCACGGTATTCTAAGTTCAATTCATGGCTGCGCTCATTAGTCACAAAAGTCACTGCCATTTCTTTATTTTCTTTACCAGTCTTTTCAGCAGCAAATTGTAATAAATCTAAAGTTTGATTTTTAATTTCTTCTGAAACTTGACCAGTTTCATCTATCATTTCAACGTACATATCTATCTTCTTTCAAAACTAATTATATCAAGGATATTATACCATATTAAGGATAACAGCGCCATTTTAGGCACTAAGAAACTTTTTAGTACCATTTAATCATAAAAAAGAAGTAGCCTGAGGAAAGCTACTTCTTTCTGGGAAAAGGAGTTAGAATTGTGTTAAAAAGTTAGTTAATGACCGACTATTTTAGACCATCTTTATTGTAGTTACCAGATTTCACAAGGTCGAATCCGACACTGTAAGGGAATTGGTTGCTAGTACCTGGTTGGTTGAAGATGATTTTGGCGTTTACAGTAGCGTATTCTTCTGGGAGATCAAGGTAGAAGTTACCAGCATCATCTTTTGTCATTTGTGTTCCAGGCCATGCACCAAGAGGGTATTGAACTGGGTTACCGTAGTAAACATAAGCATTGGCATTATCCCAACCGCCAGGGTTATCAAATGTTACACGTGTTTTACCAGCAGGAACATCTGGAACTAAGCCAGCTTTAGAATAAACACCTTCAGCTTTGAAATCAAATCCTTCTTTTTGAGGGTATTGAGAACCTTGGTTGTTTGTAAAGATGACTTTCACACCTTCTTCAGCATATGATGCAGGAACTGAGATAGTGTAGCGACCTGTTGAGTCTTTTGTCATCTTAGTTCCAGGCCATGCGCCTAGAAGTTTAGTATCTTTAGCTGAGTACATGTAAGCATATACTTCTGACCAGTTATCTGGATTTTGGAAGTAAATATTTGTTTCAGCGCTAGGATCTTTCATTGTGAAAGTATACGTTTTAGTTGTTGCTTGACCATCAGCACCTGTTGCAGTCAATGTAACACTTGTTGATTGCCCTGCTTCAAGCCCTTCACCAACAGTGATTTTATCACCATCTTGGAAAGCTACTTCTTGACCATTGTCAAGTTTGTAAGTAGCAGACTCAGCATTTTTAGCTTTCAACGTTACTTCTGTTGCAGCAGAAATGCTGTTGTCACCTTCTTTGTAACCATCGATTGAAACTTGTGCAGTAGTATCAGGTTTTGCATCATACAAAACAACTGATGAGCGAGATGACACATTACCAGTGATATGACCATTTGAAACGTTAAATTGACGTCCAGAAACTTGGTCTGTGTAAGTACCATCTGCCAATTTTGTATCTGAATTCAATTGTTTGTCGCCATTACCAAGGTTAACAATAACAGCACCTTTATTACCACGTTCAATCATAGCCACTTGTTCGTCGCCATTAGGGTTGCGAATGTATTCTGATTCACCAACCATGGCATTGTGGAATTTGTTCACCGCTTTGACTGTTGGGTCTTTGTAAAGGTCGCTACCAGCATCACCAATTTGTGATTGACCTGGGAAGCGTGTACCATTACCACCACCTACTGGACGTGAGAAGAACAATGGTGTACCTTTAGCACGCGCTGTGATCATTGACCAACCAAGACGAATATCATCATCACTCATCCAAGTTGATACTTGGTCATCATTAGCATAAGTATCATGAGATTCAACCCATGTAACAAGATTAGATGGATCAACACCTTGCGCTTGATAATTCATCAAGTTACCAGCAGCTGCACGTTTATCTTTCAAGTCATTACGGATTTGATTACCGTAATTAGAAGCTGTAACACTCATCAATTTAGAGTAATCTGCTTCGTGAGAAATGCTATCTTGAAGAACTTCACCATATTGGAATTCAGATCCATTGTTCAAAATAACATTCCAGAAATTACTACCATATTCGCCTGGTAACTCAATATGTTTAGCAGTATCATAACGGAAACCATCAGCACCATCAGCAACTGCTGTTTTCAAGAAATTCAAAAGATATTGTTGAATTTGTGGATTTTGAGTATTCAAATCATACAAACCTAGAAGAGCATTTTGTGTCACATCATAACGGTCATTCCAGTTTTTAATTTCTTTGTTACCATGTGTCCAATTTGGAATTTTTTTGATTTCTGGGCTGATTTGATTGTAATCAGATGTAGTGTGGTTAAGAACAGCATCAACAATAATTTTAATACCATATTGATCAGCCACACGGTTCATTTCTTTAAATTCTTCTTCAGTACCTAATTGGTAGTTACCAATAGTATGCAATGTTGGTTGATATTGATAGTACCAATTTTTCAAGCTCTTATTACCACCATTTCCAACAACAACTTGGTTAATTGGTGATGTTTGAACACTAGTGTAACCAGCATCCTTAATTGCTTGCATATTATCTTTAATAGTATTGAAAGACCAGCACCATGCGTGAAGTACTGTTCCTTCTTTCATTGAGACTTGTTCATCAGCCTTAACAGCATTAGCTTGTGCAAAAGCACCAGCACTGACTGCTGTCAAAACCAATAGAGAGCCTAAACCTTTTTTCATTTTCTTTTTCAAATTTACTTTATTACGAAGTGACATAAATAATCTCCTATAAAGATAAGTTAAAATACGCAACCGCTTTCAGAAATAAACAAAAAATAAAGCAGTATTATGCGTGAAACCTGTCCAATCAACAACATATACCTGCATGTCTAAAAAGTATAGTTATCAGATAATTTTCTTATAGGCATACCTCCAAATTTATTGCAATCGGTTGCATATTTGTCTATATTATAGCATATTTTTTTGGAAGCGCAACCAAAAAAATGTCAATTTTTTGATAATTTAATCAAAAAATTGACAAATCCCTTATGAAACCTTTTATTTTAAATAGTTTAACTTTGTCATTTTAAAATGCTGACTACTTACCCATTGACCATTAAATTGTTTATCATTAGAAATCCGTTCCACTTCTGTCATTCCAATTTTTTCCAACACGCGTGCTGAAGCAGGATTTTGGACAGCACAAAAAGCATGCACTTCCTCAAATCCTAACACCTCAAAGCAAAGTTCTAAAATCTTGGCACTTGCCTCGGTCGCTAAACCATCTCCCCAAAACTTTTTATTAATAATGTAGCCAATTTCTGCTTGTTTTCCATCTGACCAATTCATAAGATCAATCGTTCCGATAAACTCAGATGTATCTCTCAATTCTATACCATAACGACCAAGAGGACTTTTGAGATAAATTTCCTTAATCACTTTTTGAGTTTCTTCAATAGTCTGATTAGCTGGGAAATCCCATTTGGTATTTTCGGTATCTGACGTATAGGCAAACATAGCCTCGGCATCTGCCATTGTTACTGGACGAAGTAACAAGCGCTTTGTCTTAAGCACTCTATATTTTTTTAATTGTTCTTCTAGCATCTTTTCTTCCTCAAACTCTATTAAAAAAGCGACCTAAAACAGGTCAACTTAGTTATCTTACTTTTCTTTTGGACTCACCATCTCTTCATCAATATGATTTATCAAATCTTGAAAATCACTAGCCAAATGTTTAGCTTGATCTCCTAGATTTTTTAAAACATCAGCTTCAATTTCAGAATCCAAAGCCTTCAAATCACCTTCTAGTCTTTCAGCTTGACTATTGAGCATTTCGCTCATCTTAGTCAACTTTTCAAGTGACGCACAATCACACATAAATCTCCTCCTAGTAATTTTTTCAGATAAGACTTGTACTTTTCTGGAAACTTTTTAAAACTTTCAGGTACAATGTCTATATTTATTTTACCTAAAAAAGAGAATTTTACTAGTTTTTTAGATAATCTGGCATTTCTGTCCAAAAAATCCTAGAATCCTATCAATTTTGACTAAATTTTCTTAGGAGTCATGTAAGACAACAAAGTTTGAAATTCACAAGCTAAATCTTTGACTTCCTCTCCAAATGTGGCAAAAAACTCTGAGCAATTTTCTTGATTAGATGAAGAATACTGATCAATCAGTTTAAACTTTTGATCCAATTCTTCAGCTTGTTTCGACAATTGACTACTCATTTCTGATAAATTCTCAATCAATTCACGATTATCCATAAAACTTCTCCTTTGATGTGCTTTAACCTATTTCTATCCCTGAAAATATCATGAAAAATTTCAGTATACCCTATTTTACACTAAAAAGCCACCTTAATAGAGAATTCGCAGATATGAAAATCATTTTTTAATCAAAAAAGCCACACCTTGGTGTGACATGAAAATATTATTTTTCTTCTTTGGCGCTAGCTGGTTGACCAATAGTTTCATAGCTTGCAAAACCTGAAGCGCTAGTGCTATCGATAACTTCTTTTTGATGGTGAGCAGTTTTGCTCTCAGCGTCTTTTTCATAAGCATTGATAATTTCAGCAACCACAGGGTGGCGAACCACATCGCTCGCTGAGAAATGAACAAAATCAATTTGCTTGATATGTTTTAGTTTTTCTGTCGCATCAATCAAACCAGATTTGACTTTCTTAGGCAAATCAATCTGGCTAGTATCACCATTAATAATCATCTTAGAATTAAATCCAAGACGCGTCAAAAACATCTTCATTTGCATGATGGTTGTATTTTGTGCTTCATCAAGAATCACAAAAGCATCATCAAGTGTTCGACCACGCATATAAGCCAGCGGTGCGATTTCAATAATATCACGCTCCATCAAACGTGTGGTTTGCTCTTTTCCTAAAATTTGGTAAAGAGCATCATAAACAGGACGAAGATAAGGATCAACTTTCTCTTTTAAATCACCTGGCAAAAATCCTAGACTTTCACCTGCTTCAACTGCTGGACGTGTTAAAATGATACGTTTGACCTGACCACGTTTTAAAGCTGTCACTGCCAAAGTCACCGCTAAGAAAGTCTTACCAGTACCTGCAGGACCAATCCCAAAGACCACATCGTGTGATTTAACACTATCCGCATAAACTTTTTGCCCAAGCGTTTTAACACGAATCGGTTTTCCAGAATTATCTTTGATGATTTCTTCTTCATAAAGGGCAACAAATTTATCAATAGAGCCATTTTGTGCCATTGAAAGAGCCGTTACAACGTCAGATGTGTTGACCAACATGCCACGAGAAACCAAGACTAACAAAGCTTGAATGGTCACACGCGCTAATTCGACACTTTCTTTATCATCTCCTAAAATCTGTACTCGCTCTGTACGGGCATGAATGATAACCCCTAGATTATCTTCGATTAATTTCAAATGACGTTCATTTGAGCCAAATAGCGCTAGCACATCATCAGGATGACTTAAGGTAATTTCAACAGAATGCTCTTGCAAATAGAGTCCCTCTTTCTTTTGTGTTTGATAAGCCTATTATAGCTTATTTAAAACAAAAAATCACGACTTACCGTGATTTCCTTTTTTATTTGAATCTAGCAATCATTAATGCGCCAAATAATCTTCCCAAATTTTATCAAATTCACTGAGATTAAAAGCAAAGCTAGCCTCATCTTCTAGATAACGACTAATGGTTTCAAAATCATCAGTGTGCTTTGGAAAAGTAGTATCTTCAAAAACAAGGTCAGCTAAAATCGCTACAAGTTCATGACTTTTTGGGTTACGTTGCGTCATTAACCAAGTGTAAAATGACTTTCTCATTTCCAATTTTCCTCCAAAAATGCATGTCTGATAGCGCTACTTTCAGCGTAGTGTTCAGGATTTTTCTTGTAAAAACCTTGGTGATAATCTTCTGCCACATAAAATGGTTGGACGGGTTCAATAGCTGTGACAATCGGATCTTTGAATCGACCTGATGCTTGCAATGCTGCTTTTGAAGCTTCAGCGATTTCTTTTTGACGGTCATCACTGTAAAAAATAACAGGACGATAATTGTCACCACGATCTTCAAATTGCCCAAAAGCATCGGTTGGATCAGTCTGTGCCCAATAAATCTCTACCAAATCACCATAAGAGATTTTTTCTTCATCAAAAATAATCTCAACCGCTTCAGTATGTCCAGTCTCATGCGCCTTAACTTGTTCATAAGTCGGATTTTCCACATGCCCACCAGTATATCCAGAGCGAACTGACAAAATACCATCTTGTTCTTCAAATGGTTGCACCATACACCAGAAACAACCACCCGCAAAAATCGCACGTTCCATTCTATAACCTCCAAAAATCTAGTGAATCTATTATATCAAAAAAATCAAAAATCGAGTTGTTCAGTGAATACTTTTTTCACGTGACTGGGAATCAAAAAAACTTCAATTTTAACTAAAAAAAGACCACAGCTTTGCTTAAGGCATCACTATAATCTTTTTATATTTAATCCTCGTTTTCGATTAATTCTGTACCGAATTGGTCTTGTTTCACTTTACGTGCTTTCATCAAGCCACCAAGTGCTTTTTTAAATTGACCTTTAGAAATACCAAATGTTGCTTTGATATCTGCTGGAGATGATTTATCGTTTAGTGTCATAAAGCCACCATTTGATTGCAAATAAGTCAAAATCATTTGTGAATCATTTTCAAGCATTTCAAATGAACGTGGTTTTAATGACAAGTTAAGGGTGCGGTCAACTTCACGGAATCCAATCACACGTGCAGTTACTTCTTCACCAAGACGTGGTTCCGCGTAGCGCTCACTTGGGTGAATAAAGCCAAGCATGTTATTATCTGGCAAGTAAACAAATGTTCCAGATAATTTCAAACGGTAAACAATAGCACGTAATTTTTCATTTTGCATGTTATTGTAAGCTGGTCCAGCCATTTTTTGGAAAACTTCAGGTTGCGCTGGAATTGCCCAGATACGGTCTTTTTTATCCACGTCAAGGTGAACATAAAGTTTATCACCTTTTTTAGGCCAAAGTTCTTTCATATCAGGCAAGACATCAAGTGACACAACAAATTGTTTATCAGCAAGACCTGTATCCAAAAAGACACCCAAATCGCGGCGAACTTCCGTGACAACACCCCAACCGTAGCTAGTACGAGTTGTGGCAACTTCCGCTGTTGTCATACGAGCTTTTTGGTGCATATCAGTGTAGACAAATCCTTTGACCATATCACCAATTTTATGCTCACCTTCAGCCTTGTCTAACATAAAAGTCACGCCATCTTTTTGTACAAAATACGCTTTCGCATTTTCGTCAATCACAAGTCCTGTGATGACAGTGGCAAGTAAATTATTCATTTATTCTTCCTTTATAAAAGGGAGTGGAAAGTCCACCCCCTAACCTTTTTCTTACTGATTAGACTTCAAGCAATTCTTTTTCTTTGTTTGCTGTCATAGTGTCGATATGTTTAACAGCTTCATCAGTTGCTTTTTGAATGTCTTTTTCAAGAACTTTCAATTCGTCTTCAGTGATTTCTTTAGCTTTTTCTTGTTTTTTAGCTTCGTCCATAGCATCACGACGAATGTTACGGATAGCAACCTTAGCATTTTCACCGACTTTTTTAACGTCTTTAGCAAGTGCTTTACGAGTTTCTTCTGTAAGGGCAGGAATAACCAAGCGGATTACTGAACCGTCATTAGCAGGGTTAATACCAAGGTCTGAAGCGTTGATTGCGTGTTCGATATCTTTCAATGATGATTTATCAAATGGAGAAATCAAAAGAACACGTGCTTCTGGAACTGTGATAGAAGCCAATTGATTAAGTGGTGTCATTGCACCATAGTATTCAACTTGGATACGGTCCAAAAGAGATGCATTTGCACGACCAGCACGAATTGAAGCAAATTCGCGTGCTAATGAGCTGTGTGATTGTTCAAAGCGTTCTTTAGCTTTTTCGATAATAGCATTAGCCATAAATAGTATTAGTCCTCATTTCTTGTTTTTTGGGAAATAGCAGAGCTGATAATTATTTGTCGTGGTGTTCAGCTTTATTTGAAACGGTTGTACCGATAGCTTCACCAAAGACAACACGTTTAATATTACCAGCTTGGTTCATGTTAAAGACAACCAAGTCAATATCGTTGTCCATTGAAAGTGTTGATGCAGTTGCGTCCATGATTTTAAGACCACGTTTAATCACTTCACCGTGTGTCAATTCATCAAATTTGACAGCATTAGCATCTTTCTTAGGATCGGCGTTGTAAACACCGTCAACACCATTTTTAGCCATCAAGATAGCTTCAGCGTCGATTTCAGCGGCACGAAGAGCAGCTGTTGTATCAGTTGAGAAGTAAGGTGAGCCGATACCAGCAGCAAAAATCACGATGCGATTTTTTTCAAGGTGACGAAGCGCACGACCACGGATGTATGGTTCAGCAACGTTTTGCATTGGGATTGATGTTTGAACACGTGTATCAACACCATTTTGTTGAAGGCTATCAGCCATAACAAGAGCGTTCATAACTGTTCCAAGCATACCTGTGTAATCAGCTTGAACACGGTCCATACCAGCTGCAGCAGCTGGTTCACCGCGCCAAAGGTTTCCACCACCAATAACCAAAGCAATTTCTACACCTGAACTATGTACTTCAGCAATTTCTTTTGCGATAGTTTTAACAGTTTCAATGTCGATTCCGACACCTTTTTCACCAGCTAACGCTTCACCAGATAATTTAATTAAAATACGTTTATACTTAGGTTCCACTTCAAGTTACTCCTTTTTTTATCTTTATTATTTTAACATAATTTACCTATTTTACCTAGCAAAATTCGTTGAATTTTGAAAGATAAAAAACAGATCAACTATGTGATTCAAACAGATAAATCATTTCCCTTTTCATTTCATTAGAAAGATCACACAGCCCATAAAAAAATCCGTTTCAAAGAAACGGATTCTTCATTAATGTATCAATTAGAATGAGCTTGGATCTACTTTGATACCTACACCTTGTGTAGTAGTGATTGACAAGTTAGTCATGTAAGTACCTTTAGCAGTAGCTGGTTTAGATTTAACCATAACTTCGTGGATAGCTTTGAAGTTTTCAACCAATTTGTCTGCGTCGAATGATACTTTACCGATGATAGCTTGTACGTTACCTGCTTTGTCAGCACGGTAAGTGATTTTACCACCTTTAGATTCTTCAACTGCTTTAGCAACGTCCATAGTTACTGTACCAGTTTTAGGGTTTGGCATAAGGTTACGAGGTCCAAGGACACGTCCAAGACGTCCAACGATAGCCATCATGTCTGGTGTAGCGATAACTACGTCAAAGTCAAGCCAACCGTCGTTGATTTTAGCAACAAGATCGTCTTCACCAACGAAGTCTGCACCAGCAGCTTTAGCTTCTTCAGCTTTAGCACCACGTGCGAATACAAGAACACGTTGTGTTTTACCAGTACCGTTTGGCAATACCATTGCACCACGGATTTGTTGGTCTGCTTTACGAACGTCAATGTTAAGTTTGTATGCAACTTCTACAGATGCATCAAATTTTGCGAAGTTAGTTTCTTTTGCAAGAGCTACAGCTTCTTCTACGCTGTAAGCTTTAGTGCTGTCGATTTTTTCAAGTGCAGCACGCATTTGTTTGCTTTTTTTAGCCATTTAAAATTCTCCTTGTAATGTGGTCATATCGATTTGATTTAAAATCTCCCACGTCACTCATCAAATTACGATGAAGTCTTGCGGGTCTAGCGTGAATTAATCTCAACGGTACAGTGTGTTTACCTCAATTAATCCACTAATTGGGTTGCTATTGATTAGTCAACAACAGTGAATCCCATAGAACGAGCAGTACCTTCAATCATACGCATTGCAGATTCAACATTTGCAGCGTTTAAGTCTGGCATTTTAGTTTCAGCAATTTCTTGTACTTGTGCACGAGTAACTGTTGCAACTTTAGTTGTGTTAGGTGTTCCTGAACCTTTTTCAACACCTGCAGCTTTTTTCAAAAGAACTGAAGCTGGTGGTGTTTTAGTTACGAAATCAAATGATTTGTCTTCATATACTGAGATAACAACTGGGATGATCATACCAGCTTGATCAGCTGTACGAGCGTTGAATTCTTTAGTGAATCCCATGATGTTGATACCTGCTTGACCAAGAGCTGGTCCAACCGGTGGAGCTGGTGTAGCTTTACCAGCAGGAATTTGAAGTTTAACAACTTTTTCGACTTTTTTAGCCATTTATAAAATCCTCCTGTTGTGGTTTTGGCGGTAATTAAGATTTTTACCTCCCACAGATATGCTCAATAGCATACCTTACCATTATACATTAATTCTAGGAAAAAGCAAGGAATTTGCATCAAATATTTCCTAAAAAATGCTTGATGTGACAAGTTTTAGCTTAGTTTTTAAAAGCAAGCACTTTCAACTTTTTGATTCGGCTAAATTCCCTTTACTAGCTTGATCAAAAATTTAAAAGTATTTTTCAAGAATAATCTTCTAATTATTTACTTCTTCAAACTTTCAGTATAAAATATAAGACATGATGATGTACAAATTATTTTCCTTTTCTTTTATCTTTTTAACACCTATTTTTGCTTATATTCTTGTTAAATTTTTCAATTTAAAACGTTTTGGAATTCTCTTTACTGACCTTGCTTTTCCACTTTTTGCGTTTGAGATTGCTTTGGTCGTTAATAAATTTTTAGATAGCAGTGTCTTTTTTTACTATTTAATCTGTTTATCCTTACTGGCGCTTAGCTTAACCGCATTTTTCTTAAAGAGAAATCACTCATTTTCTTACCGTCGTTTTGGTAAATTTTTCTGGCGTTCAGGTTTTATCGTCACATTTATTTTTTACATTATTGTTTTAATTTTAGTTTTTACACTTGCATAATAAAAACGTTAACCTTCTGGCTAACGTTTTTATTATGCTTCTGGAGTTGGCTTTGTCATTAAGACTTTGCGAGGTTTTGTTCCTTCTGCTGGTCCTATGACTCCTGCTGCTTCTAGTTCATCCATCAAGCGGGTTGCGCGATTAAAGCCGACTGACAAACGACGTTGAAGCATTGAGGCGCTTGCCTTTTGAGTTTCAAGAACCAAAGCTTTAGCATCTTCAAAGAGCGGGTCACCTTCTTGCGAAGCACCGCCTCCACCTGATTTCAAATCAGATTCAGACACTTCACCTGGATCAAAACTATCATCGTAATCTGCGTCAGCTTGATTTTTGATAAAGCCAACAATACGTTCAACATCATCATCTGATATAAATGAACCTTGCAAACGAACAGGGTGATTTTCATCAATTGGTTTAAAGAGCATATCACCACGTCCAAGAAGTTTTTCAGCACCATTTTCATCTAAAATCGTACGACTATCAGTTCCTGATGATACGGCAAAGGCTACACGTGATGGCACGTTTGCCTTAATCAAACCGCTGATGACATCTACAGATGGACGTTGTGTCGCAAGAATCATGTGAATACCTGCTGCACGCGCCTTTTGTCCCAAACGAATAATCGCATCTTCCACTTCTTTGCTGGCAACCATCATCAAGTCAGCCAACTCATCTACGATAACCACGATAAGTGGCAATGGAATTTGTTTTTGCTCTGACTGTGCATTAAATTCTTCAACCTTGGCATTGTAACCAGCAATATTTCGCACTCCAAAATGACTAAAGAGCTCGTAACGATTTTCCATCTCATCAACCACTTTTTGAAGCGCTCGTGCTGCTTTACGTGGATTTGTCACTACTGGAATCAATAGGTGTGGAATGTCATTATAAACAGATAACTCAACCATTTTAGGGTCAATCATCATAAACTTGACTTGGTCTGGGCGTGCTTTCATCAAAATACTTGCAATAATACCGTTGACCGCAACAGATTTACCTGAACCTGTAGACCCTGCCACAAGCAAGTGTGGCATACGTGCAAGGTCAAAGGTGCGGGCAGTTCCGTTAACAGCCTTACCAAGCGGAACTTCAAGAAGTTTATTTGGATCTGTGTCTGCTTGTTCCCAAAGTTCACGGAAAGTAACTGTGGCAATCTCTGAGTTTGGTACTTCAATACCAACTAAAGATTTACCTGGAATCGGTGCTTCAATACGAACGTCTTTTGCTGCAAGCGCCAGCGCTAAATCATCAGCCAAGTTTGAAATGCGGTTAACACGCACACCAACGGCTGGTTTTACTTCGTATTTTGTAACTGACGGACCGATTTCAGCTCGTTCAACCTTGACATCAATACCAAAACTGTTAAAGGTATCTTCCAAGACTTTGATATTTCTACGGACGATATTTTTTTCTTTTGACTGATTCTTCGGCTTATCAGGTGCAAATAAATCAATGGTTGGAAGCTTATAAAGAAGGTTGGCTTTCGCTGTAAAATCAACTTCTAGTGGTTCCCCATCATCTTCTTGATCAAGCATTTCTTGCTCAGCTGGTGTCACTTCTGGTTCAAGATTTTCTTCAGAAGATGCTTCTTTCAAACCTTCTGGTACATGCTCATAAGCCAAAATTTCAGGTTCAACTGCAGGAGTTTCAGCTGGGATATTATCAAACAACGATGCTTCATTGTCATCTGGACCATCTAAAATCTCACCAGTCTCTTGGTCAACCGTCAACTGAGCCAAACGTTCTTCTTCAGCTTTTTGAGCTTTTTCTTGACGTTTTTGTTCAGCAAGCGCACGTTTTTCCTCACGTTTGACAAAACGTTTTTGCTTTCTGATTTCATGTTTAGCAGACCACTCTTGTGATTTTTCTTTGAAGAAATCAATCAAATCATAAACTTCCCACGGACTCATCAAAAAGAGTCCAAGAATGATGAAAAGTCCCCCAATCAAGAATGTGCCAACATTTGAAAAAAGAAAAGCTACTGGCTTGTAAAGAACAGCACCAAGCATACCACCACCAACAAATTTAGTGACTTTGAACTTGACCAAATCGCTAAAAATCAAGCCAGCTGTTGTGGAGAAGATTTCTTTGCCACGAAAGGCTGATAGTGAAAATAGGTAAGCATGCCATTCTAACAAGAGACCAATCATGGTCACCACAAAACCGCCAACTAAACCAGTCTGCTTATGAAACCACTTAAATCCAAGAAAATAGAGTAGGACTGCAACCATCAACACGTAAGCCAAACTTCCCACTGCTAATCTCACAAGATTGTAAACCGTTATCCCAAAGATTCCCAAGCGAGCCATCGCAAAGAAAAAAATAACCGCTGTCACAATGGCTAAAATAAAGCGTTCCAGTGCCTTTTGTCTTTTTATTTCTGCTTTTGTCGGTCGCCGTGTTTTACGACCTTTTCTTCTACTTTTTGATTTTGCCATATCCTTATTATAGCATTTTTTAAGCTTTTAGGTTATTAGCATAGATTTATGATAAAATGAAATAGCTAAATAACTTCAATAAATTTATTGACATTTTGTCACCAAAAGGATTTACTGATATGACAACTATTTGTCAATGAGGAGGTATCATGAAAAAACTATTGTCACTTGGTTTAACCGTCGTCTGCTTGGCTACTTTATCTGGTTGTGAAAACATAACCCGAACCATTCGTGGAAATGATTATGTCGATGCTAAGACAGCAGCAAGTTCTTCTGCCGCGCAAGCCAGTGCCAGCGCATCATCATCAAAAGAATACCAAAAAGAGGTTAAAAAAGCTCTTCAGGCAGATGCATCTGCTTTTCCTCAATTATCAACAGAGGTTGCTCAAAATGAAGCTGAAGTCATCATGCATACCTCTAAAGGTGACATTACCATTAAACTCTTTCCAAAATATGCACCACTTGCCGTGGAAAATTTCCTAACTCATGCTAAGAAAGGCTACTACGACGGTCTTCTATTTCACCGCGTAATTTCTGATTTTATGATTCAGTCTGGTGACCCTAAAGGAAACGGTACAGGAGGAGAATCTATCTGGAAAGGCAAAGACAAGAAAATCGATTCTGGTAATGGTTTTGCTAACGAAATCTCACCTTACCTCTATAACATCCGAGGAGCTCTTGCTATGGCAAACGCTGGTGCTGATACCAATGGTAGTCAATTTTTCATCAACCAAAATCCAGCTGACCAATCTAGTCAGCTCTCAAGCGACAGCTATCCAAAAGCAATCATTGACGCTTATACCAAAGGTGGTAACCCAAGCTTAGATAAAAACTATACTGTATTTGGACAAGTTATCGATGGTATGGATGTTGTTGATGCCATCTCTAAAGTAGATACTGATAGCAACGACAAACCAACTAGCGATATTACCATTACTAAGATTGACATTGTCAAAGATTACAACTTTAAATAATCCCTAAAAAATCAAGCTAGGACTTCCTGCCTTGATTTTTTGCTTGTTTTCCTAAAATAATCCTATAATAACAAGCTTTCCACCTCACGGTTAAAAGATTTTTGCTATAATAGAAGAACAGAAAGCGAGATAAGATGACACCAAACAAAGAAGATTATCTAAAATGTATCCATGAACTAGGAGAAACTAAAACTAAGATAACCAATAAACGAATTGCTGCCTTAATGCAAGTTTCAGCACCAGCTGTAACTGAAATGGTCAAAAAAATGATTGCTGAAGGGCTCATCGTTAAAGATAAAGAGGTTGGCTACTACCTGACTAGAAAAGGCTTATTATTAGTCTCACAACTCTATCGTAAGCACCGCCTCATCGAAGTCTTTTTGGCTAACCACCTTCATTACAATGCCGATGAAATCCACCAAGAAGCTGAAGTCCTTGAACACACGGTCTCAACAATCTTCATCGATCGCCTAGAAGAAAAACTCAATTATCCTGAATTTTGTCCTCACGGTGGGACAATTCCTAAAAAAGGCGAACTATTGATTGAAGTTCACAACCAAACACTCAGTCAGATTGAAGAACTTGGCACTTATCAAATCAGCCGTACTCACGACGAAGCTCATTTGTTAAACTACCTTGAAGAACACGGCTTAGCAATTAACGATACTGTTGAATTGGTTAAAGTTGATGACTATGCTAAGACACATACTCTTGCCTATCAATCACGACAACTCGTGATTCCTGAACGAATCGCTGAACAAATTTATATTCAAAAAGTTGACTAAAATTCCATATTAAAAGCCTGAGGCACTTGCCCCAGGCTTTTTCTGACTTAAGCTAATTTTTCAAGGAATGTCATCAAGATTTTTGCTGATTGTTTACCAGCTTCCAAGATGAATTCATCAAATGTAATATTGGCATCATGCGCAGCCGTATCTGACATGGCACGAACAACGATGAATGGTTTGTGCAAATTGTGAGCAGCTTGCGCAATCGCAGCTCCTTCCATTTCAACAGCTTGAACTTCTGGGAAGCGTGCTTTAATCGCATCGATTTTATCTTGCCCAGCAATAAATGAATCACCAGTCGCAATCAAGCCAATTTTGCTATCGATGTTAGCTTCCGTTAACACTTGTTCAAATGTTTTAACAAAGTTTTGGTCTGATTCAAAATAAAGTGGTTGCGCAGCCATTTGACCGTAATCGTAACCAAAAGCTGTCACATCAACGTCGTGGTAGACTAATTTGTCTGCAACAACAACGTCACCGATCTTCAAACCAGGAGCTACTGCACCTGCTGAACCTGTATTAATCACAGCATCAACGCCAAAATGATCAGAAAGAATAGCAACTGACATAGCTGACATCACTTTACCAATACCTGATTGAACAAGAACAACTTGATGGTTGCCTAGCTTACCTTCGTAGTAAGTGTTTCCCAAAACATCGTGTTCTGTTTTGTTATCAAGATTTTCAACAAGAAGTTTTAGTTCTTCTTCCATTGCGGCAATAATTCCAATTTTCATCTCAAAAATACAAGAGCAATACCAACTGTTATTTCCAGAGTTATTCCCCTTGCTTCTCCTTCTAATTTTTATAGATTAAATACTGCGAAAAAGAGTGCAATCAATAAAACAACAACTACAAACATAATCATGTTCAGTTTTCGTTGAAATTTACTTCGTTTCGCATTTTCAATTCGACGACTTTTGTAAACATGCTGATCGTCTCTTTTGCGGTCTTTCCATTTGTCCAAAACTCCTCGAGAGTCTTCATATTCCTCATAAGGATCATAACTAGTCAAGGTATCATATTGGTCAGTTCGGATAACCTTCGTTTCTTCATCATCTTCTAAGTAATTATCGTCATAAAAGATTTCACCACGGTTAGCACGTTCGATTATCTCGTCTGTTAAAAGTGGTCTACCCATTTTTTTATCCTCCAAAATGCAGAGCATAATATTGAAGGGCTATGATTGTTTTAGCATCTTCGATTGCTCCAGATTTGACCAAATCCATGCATTCTTGATAACTTAATTCAAGAATTTCTAAAACTTCATCATCATCTTGTGGTCGTGGATTTGGCACTTTTTGCAAATGAGTTGCTTGATAAAGCTTAATTTTTTCATTGCAAAAACCAATGGCAGTGTAAAACTCATGAATTTGTTTTAACTCGCCAGAGTATCCTGTTTCCTCTTCTAATTCACGCGCAGCGGCATCCTTCTCAGAGCCGTTTTCACCAATTTCGAGCTTACCAGCAGGGATTTCATAAGAAACTTTTTCAATAGCCTTACGATATTGTTTAACCAAAATAATTTTATTCTCATCAGTTACAGCTAAAACAGCAACTGCTCCGCGGTGAAAAATCAATTCACGCTTGGCTTGTCCTAGATCATTTGGTAACTCAACATCATCGACAACAACTTTAATCACATGCCCATCAAAAATCTCTGTTCGCTTGAGCGTTTTTTCTTCAAAATCCATACTAAGCAATCTCCCTTAAAATATTTCCACATTAAATTTTACTACAAAGTCCCAAGAATTGCTATTCCAATACGCTTAAACTGCTGAAATATCCGTGAAATCTACTTAATTTTTCTAAAAAATAGAAAAAGAGGGTGAACTTGTCATCCTCTTTTCAAATGCCAAAAAGTTTAGCAAAAATGATTATTTTTTGTTATTTGGGTGGTGTGGTTTGTTGAGGGCATAACCTGCTTTATTAACTTGACGACCACGTCCAATAGCAAGAGCATCTTTTTCAACATCTTGGTAAATTGTAGAACCAGCTGCTGTAAGAGCATTGTCACCCAAAGTTACTGGAGAAATGATTGTTGAGTTACTTCCAACAAAGACATTATTTCCAATAGTTGTGTTGAATTTGTGTTGTCCGTCGTAGTTAGCAATAATAGTACCAGCTCCGAAGTTAACATCGTGTCCAGTTGTTGTATTTCCAATGTAAGTCAAGTGACCTGCTTTTGTTCCTTTACCAACAGTTGATGATTTCACTTCAACGAAGTTACCAACGTGAACTTTTTCTTCAAGTGTTGAATCAGGACGCACGTGAGCAAATGGACCAATGGTAACACCATCTTTAACCACTGATTTTTCAATCATAGAGTTTGTGATAACCACATTTTCACCGATTGTTGAATCAACAAGGTATGTTCCATTTGTCAAAACAGAACCTGCACCAATTTTTGTATTTCCTTTAAGGGTAACGTTGGCTTCAATCATCACATCTGGAGCAATTTCAACGTCAACATCGATGTAAGTTGCTGCTGGATTTTGGAAAGTAACACCGTTAACCATGTGTTTTTTATTGATGCGACGACGCATGATATCTTCTGCAGTAGAAAGTGCCACGCGGTCATTAACACCAAGACTTTCATCAAAATCATGAAGAACATAAGCACCAACTTTTTCACCAGCGTTACGGAAAATTGAGATAACATCTGTCAAGTAGTACTCACCTTGAGCGTTGTTTGTGTTGATGTTTTTAAGAGCTTCAAACAAACGTTTGTTATCAAAAACGTAAGTTCCTGTATTGATTTCTTTGACTTGGCGTTCAAATTCAGAAGCGTCTTTTTGTTCAACGATTTTAAGCACTTCACCATTTTCGTTGCGGATGATACGTCCGTAACCAAATGGATTTTCAGCTGTTGCAGTTAAGATAGTCGCAACGTTTTTGTGGCTAACGTGGAACTCAATCAATTCTTTCAAGCTTTCACCAGTGATAAGTGGTGTATCACCTGCAATAACAAGTGTTTGCCCTTCAAGACCAGCCAACTCATCTTCTGCCATCATGACAGCATGACCAGTTCCAAGTTGTTCAGTTTGCATGACAAATTCTGATTTGCCAGCTAAAACTTCACGAACCATTTCGGCTTTATGACCAATAACAGTCACATTTTTTTCTGGATTCAAAGCTGATACGGCACGGAAAACGTGTTCTAACATTGTAATGCCAGAAACTTTATGAAGGACCTTAGGAAGGTCAGATTTCATACGTGTTCCTTTACCAGCTGCTAAAATAATTGCGTAATTTGACATGACTATAATTCCTTAAAAAAATAGAGTAGATTTGCAAGTTATGAAAGGAAAATTCCTTACATTAACTTACACAAGCTACTCCATTATATCACATTTATAAGCATTGGGCTCATTTTTATCCGTTAGAGGCTGTTAACAGCTGCTTCTAAAACTTCCATCACCAAACGGCTGTGCTCAAGCGCCAGTTTCATGGCTGTCATATCTTGGTGCTCGATGATGGCTTGGAAAGCCACAAATTCATCATGCATACGGTGATTAAGTGAATTTTCATTAATCATTGTCATGCTTTGACCATTAAGGCTTAACGACAACTCAGGCATACTGTTGGTTGGACCAAGAACGGCAATTGACCCTTTATTTCCTTGAATAGTTGATTTAATATCCGCAGAGCAATCCTTGGCACCAATACAAGCCGCCTTGAAATGACCGTAATCCATAATCAAAATTCCTGAAGTGTCAACACCACGTTCCATATTTGCCAAATATTGCACTCGTTCAGGCTTACCAAACAAACCAACAACCAAATGAATATTGTAAATATTTAAGTCACGAAGAGCTCCGCCACCTTTTGCTGGGTCAAAAGCTGGTGCAATTTCACCACGTTTAAAGGCATCATAACGTGATGAATATTGAGAATAATTGCACTCAACAATCTTAATGTCCCCAAGTTTTGCTAGGTTAGCTTTGACAGAAGCAAAATTGCCAAGGTATTGATTAGTGATAGCTTCAAGCAAGATACGATTTTTTTGCTCTGCAATTTTTGCCAAGTCCTCAAATTCTGCTAAAGTCAGCGTAAATGGCTTTTCACAAATGACGTGTTTGCCAGCCAACAAAGCTTTCTTTGCGTAGTCATAGTGCAGGTGATTAGGAAGGGCAACATAGACCGTGTCCACTTCTGGATTTGCCAAAATGCTTTCGTAATCGCTGCTTGCTTGAGCAATAGCATAAACTTCTGCCAACTCTTGAGCTTTACCAAGGCTACGTGGCGTTGATAAAATAGCCGTTAATTCAATGCCATTGATTTCTTTTAAAACAGGTAAAACTTCATCGACGATTTTCCCTGTTCCTAAAATAGCTAATTTCATGGAGTTCCTCCTCAATGTCTTCTAAGCACAGTTTAACACAAGTTTGTTTCACAAACTGATACTATAACAAGTATTTCTCATACTATCCTTTGGGATAAACCACTTCAAATTCTTCTAAAACAATGCGACTTTGACCGTTAAAAGTCAAACCATAGTCATCATAGTAAGGTTTAAAAAAGTCTTCATGAACTTGCCTCCAGTAAGCAAGAGTTTTATCTCCCTCACCTTCCTTAAAAGCATACTCCTCAGAAACTTCTTCAAAAGCTACCACAGAAACTTTTTTAATCTGAATAATGCAAACCGCTTGGTCTTTGCTATCTAATACCACATCATAGGAGCCAACTTCAGGTAACGGGTCATTGTCAACTGCGTATAAGTCATAGGCTGAGGCAGTAGCTGTTTTTGTTCCATCTAAAACCAATTTCGCTAATAAATCTGGCTGTGCTCCAAACTGCCAAGCATCAATATCATCACCAATTGAGGGATTGATTTGCTTGTATTCATTCCATAGTTCTTGTGCGTTCATGTTTATCTCCTGTTCTTTTCTGTCTTACTTCTTCTTACAATCTGTATGACAGAAATTTCCACTATGGTTTTCTCCTCTTCATTTTGAAGCCTCCTTTTTATGCCTCTACTTCAAACTCCAGCCACCGTCGATTTTGACAATTTCACCTTGCATAGATGTGGCTTTGCCTGATGCTAAAAATTCTGTTAAATCAGCAATTTCTTCAGGATTACTCCAACGTCCGATTGGTGTTTCTTGAGCTACCCAATCAGCCAAGCCACCGGGTTCAAAATCACTAGCTGTCATGGCTGTTTTGACTGCACCTGGTGCAATACCAAAGACTTGAATCTTGTCTTTAGCATAATCAAGTGCCAGCTGGCGCGTAAAGCCAGCCAGAGCGTGCTTACTAGCTGTATAAGCTGCTCCGCCACCACCTGCGATAAATGACGCAATCGAGCACATGTTAATGATAATACCAGATTGTCTTTCAACCATTTTTGCCAAATAATGACGGGTGATTTTAACTGTCGCAAAGAAATTGGTCTGAAAAACACGTTCCAATTCGTCGTCTGATATTTCAAGCAAAGGCTTGTAAGCGTCGAGAATTCCAGCGGTGTTACACAAGATATCCACGTCAGATACAAAATCGTAGAGCGCAGCTAAATCCGTCGTCAAATCTGACTGTAGAAAATGAAAATTATCATCGTGAATCTGAGGCGCTTGCGACTTATCAACGCCGTATACCGCGCAGCCATTTTCCAAAAAAAGTCGCGCTTGAGCAAGCCCAATTCCTGAGCTGACACCTGTGATAAGTACTTTAGTCATGGACTTCGACCCAATCAGTAGCTAGGACGTCACATGGTGTTGGTGACCACATTGAAAAACCTTCGCCCTCGCCTGACACATTGATGAGGAAGTAAGGTGTCACTGGAAGTGCTACGC
This sequence comes from Streptococcus sp. KCJ4932, assembly GCF_004352745.1. Lineage (NCBI taxonomy): Bacteria > Bacillati > Bacillota > Bacilli > Lactobacillales > Streptococcaceae > Streptococcus > Streptococcus sp. KCJ4932. The sequence continues at coordinate 84,016 of NZ_SJWW01000001.1, forward strand.
CATTTTGCTCGATGCTATCAAATAACTGAACGTAGTTTTCTGCTCCGCCCCAACCAGTGCGTACATATTTTTTCTTAGCCTTCAAACCAGGCAAAATTTCTTCAAAAGTCATTTCTCTCTCCTTGATTGTTAATACCACTAGTATACCAAAAAACGAGCGCCTAGGCTCGTTTTGGTTATCGTCTTAAAATTTTCTTGATTAAAGCTACAACTTTATGTAGTAATGGTCTTGGGTAATAACGGAAAGTCCCCATTTTGCGGACAATATAACCATTAAAGTTTTGTTTGAAACGAAGGACGCCATCGCTACCATCAAAAATGCCTTGAATACCAAGAAAAGTATAGAAATTAATGCCACGTTTCAACGCTTCTGTCATCACGTGTTCTTGCAGAGCAACTGGGGCATAGAATTTGTTAAATTCAGTGTAGGAACCACTGAAAAGATAGACTGCTTCTTGTGGTGTGTAAACAAAGAGACTTCCTGCTAAGACTACGTCCTCTGAGCCGTGTTTTTCAATCAAGGCTTTAGCTTCTTTTAGACGAACATCAAATGTCGCAATTTGTTTGTCCAACTGAGCTTTTTGCTTATTAACCTTGGCTGAGTTGACCCCTTCAGCGATTTTTTGATTTAAAACCGCTAACTCATCTGCAATCTTGTCATGACCTGCTTGCACATTTTTGAGATAATCTTGAAAATTAATCGTTGCAATCATGAATTCACAAGAGTCTCCGAAACTATCATAAAAAGCTTCGTAGTAATCCAAAGGTTTGTCCGTGTATTCTCGTCTAGCAGAGGTTGATGCTGTGATTTCTTTAAAAATATGCAATTCATCACGCTCTAGCTTGCGAACCTTGATACCAAACGTATTCGTCTTTTTAGCTAGAGGACGACCTTTTTTACTAAAAGATTTTGTCAGAGTTTCGGGTGTCAACCCTGATAAATCTTTCACATAGTGCCAATCAGGCTCACCACCAGGATAGCCAGTTTGCAGGCCATCATAGTGATAACCAAGCTCCGTCAAACAAGTGATTAACTCAGGCTTTTCATCGTCGTTTGGCTTGCCATGACTATCAAAACTTTGATAAGTATCATAAGGTTTGACAATAAGCTCAAAAGCACCATTTCCCTTAGCATAACGCTTTAATTCCTTATAGAATTCAGAAAGGTAACTTGGATTGGTTGAAGCTGGGCCTGAATTAATTTCCATATGAAGTCCACCAGTCATTGGCATGCTGTAAAGTACACCAGCTACTTGAATAGCCCCATCATCTTCCAAACCTAAAAATGTGATGTCAAAGCCACGTTTTTCAAGCAAATCAGCCATTTGCACCGATTGCATGAAAGAGCGTTCTTTAAAACGTGTGTCTAGTTTTTCATAATCTTCGCGTGATAAGATTTTTAATGTCATTTCTTATTCTCGATTCTAAAAACGTTGTTATTCAATGCGTCAGTAAATTTATCAAATGAAACTTAAGTGAAAATTAACAATCTTTTTTCAGAATTTCCTTTATCTTTTCAATTTTCTTTTCATTTGAGAGCAAGCTAAATACCCAGTTCCTACAGTACAAAACTACTGTGAGAACTGAGTATTTTTAAGTATTTATGCTAATAAAAATTATCCGATTTGGCTTCCGTTTGGTACGCTTGGATCAACTGTAAGAACTGTTAAGTTACCATCATGTTCAGCTGATAGAATCATACCTTGGCTGACAAGTCCCATCATTTTACGTGGTTTCAAGTTTGCAACGATTTGCAATTTTTTACCAACTAATTCTTGTTCATTTGGATAGAATTTCGCAATTCCTGATAGGATTTGACGGTCTTCACCATCACCAGCATCAAGACGGAATTTAAGAAGTTTTTCTGAACCTTCAACTTTAGAAACTTCTTTGACTTCAGCAACACGAATTTCAACTTTGTCAAAGTCATCAAATTTGATAGCTTTCTTTTCGTTTTTAAGTTCTACTTGAGTTGGATCCCATTCTTTTTCTTCTGCGACAACAGCGCCAGCACCCATGTTAGCTTTGATGTAATCAATTTCAGCTTCCATGTCAAGACGTGGGAAGATTGGTGTTCCTTTAGCAACCACTTTAACACCTTCTGGGAAACCTGAAAGTGTAAGGTTTTCAAGATCAAAGTTAGCACCAAGACCAAGTTGTTCCATGATAGCATTTGATGTTGTCATCATGAATGGTTGAATAAGGTGAGCAACCACACGAAGGCTAGCTGCCAAGTGAGCCATTACTGCTGCTAATTCATCACGTTTAGCTTCATCTTTAGCAAGTACCCAAGGAGCTGTTTCATCGATGTATTTGTTAGTACGTGAGATGATACTCCAAACGGCATCAAGAGCGCGTGGATAATCAACAGCGTTCATTTGTTTGTGGTATTCAGTGATTTTTTCAGCGACTAATGCTGCTAAATCAGCGTCAAATTCCGTAACGTTTTCAACGTAAGCAGGAACGTCACCACCAAAGTATTTGTTAATCATGGCAACGGTACGGTTAAGAAGGTTACCAAGGTCATTGGCTAATTCATAGTTGATACGTCCAACGTAATCTTCTGGTGTAAATGTACCGTCTGAACCAACTGGAAGTGAACGCATGAGGTAATAACGAAGTGGGTCAAGTCCGAAACGTTCAACCAACATTTCTGGGTAAACCACATTACCTTTAGATTTAGACATTTTACCGTCTTTCATGACAAACCAACCGTGGGCAATCAAACGTTCAGGCAATTTCATGTCAAGCATCATCAACATAATTGGCCAGTAAATTGAGTGGAAACGAAGAATATCTTTACCAACCATGTGGAAGACTGTTCCATTCCAGAATTTATCAAAGTTTGCGTGATCTTCTTGACCATAACCAAGTGCAGTTGCATAGTTAAGAAGAGCATCAATCCATACGTAAACAACATGTTTTGGATTTGAAGGGACTTTAACACCCCATGTAAATGATGTACGGCTGACAGCCAAATCTTCAAGACCTGGTTCGATGAAGTTTTTGATAATTTCATTCATACGACCATCAGGTTGAATGAAGTCTGGGTGTGCGTGAAAGAATTCTACCAAGCGATCAGCGTATTTTCCAAGACGTAGGAAGTAAGATTCTTCAGAAACCCATTCAACTTCGTGTCCAGAAGGAGCAATACCACCGATGACTTTACCATTTTCATCACGGAAAACTTCTTCCAATTGGCTTTCTGTAAAGAATTCTTCATCTGAAACTGAGTACCAACCAGAATACTCACCTAAATAAATATCATCTTGTGCCAACAATTTTTCAAAAACTTCGGCAACAACTTTTTCGTGGTAATCATCAGTTGTACGGATGAATTTATCGTATGAGATATCAAGCATTTCCCAAAGTTTTTTAACATCAGCAGCCATACCATCAACGTAAGCTTGTGGTGTGATACCTGCTTCTTCAGCTTTTTGTTGGATTTTTTGACCGTGTTCGTCAAGCCCTGTCAAATAAAAGACATCATAGTTCATCATACGTTTGTAACGTGCTAAAACGTCACAAGCGATTGTTGTATAAGCTGAACCAATGTGAAGCTTACCTGATGGGTAGTAAATTGGTGTTGTAATGTAAAATGGTTGTTTACTAGTCATTTTCTTTCCTTTCAAATAGGAGCTAATGAAACTCCCTTATTGATAACACCTAATTATAACATAAATTTATAGCTGATTATAGGTTAAATGGTCAGGCAATACGAAAAAATCGTATTCAAAAGAGCTTGGATTTTTCATTCCAAACTCTTCGCTGTTTATTTTTGATTAGTTACTTCAAATTTCGTTAAGTAATTATCATCTTGAAGTTCACCTTTAAATTCATCCCCAACAGCAAGGAAAGGAAGTTTATCTGTTGTATCAGTCGTTGCTTTAACTTTATAAATCTCTCCTGATGATGAGATGTAGTAAACTGTTGAGCCTGAAATCATTTGGCTGGCTAATTTATCCACCACTCCAGTGATTACTTTGATTTTTTTGGCTTCGCCAGAATTGTCAGCAACACCAGACAAAGCTGAAGTATCTGAATCCGTGAATTTAGCAATCAAAGTCTCGATATCATTATCAACGGTCACTTGTTGGTAATCTTCTGCATCAACGATAGCGTAAGATTTAACCAAACCAGCAGCATCTTTCAAAGATACAAGATAATAAGCTTTGCCATCTAATTTTACCAAGGTTGGAGCTGTTGCTTCATAATGTTTTTCTTGCACTTCTCCTTCGGCTGATTCTTGGGCTGCTGTTTCTGTTGCTGAAGCTAACTTATAATTTGTCACTTCACGAGTACGCATGTTGACCAAGATAAAGCCAAGGTTTGAAGAATCAGCAGTAGCCGATGTGATACCTGTGTAAAGGTAAATATCAGAACCAATTGAAATGTAGTTATAACTATCGGTTGTCTTTTTCACACCTGTTTGGCTAAAGACAGTATTCCAAAAACCTTTTTGATAAGTGTAATAATCATCAACACGGCTAATCACATTATTAGCAGAAAAGACGCGGTCAACCCATTTTGGAACATCTTTAAGGTCATAACGTTTGGTTTCACCTGTGACTGCATTGAGCAAAATCGCTCCTGTTGGGTCGTTAGATGTCAACATGAACTTAGGTTTATAAGTTGTTGCGACGTAGTAAGGATTGCCTTTATCATCAACTTCAAACGATGGGTCACCAAAAATCACTGTTGGGTATTTTAGGCGTAAATAGCGGAGCGTATCATTGAAGAAGTATTCAGAATCAGAATATTTCATTCCTTTATCGAGTTTAACTAGCTCTGCTTTACCAGTTGTTTGGTTGACTTTGACATAGTAGCCAATTCCGTCTTTGTGGTTAGAGAACCATTTCCAGAAAGATTTGTATTCAAGAGGTGAGACTCGGTAAGGTTGCTCACCAATGGTCACTTGACGATAATCATCTGAAATGCCAAATTGTGAAACTTTATCAATCGTTCCAAGGTAAGTGTCACCAATTTTCTTAGCTGATGAACGGTCAAGCAAAGCCAAGTGAGAAATATCAGTCTCTGGGAAGTCAGAAGCAAAATCAGCATCTTTGACCTTGATTACATTAGCATAACTTTTTGCTCTAAACAAACGAGAGTTTAAAAAAGTTGACGCACCAAGAATAAGTAAAATCGCCGCAATAGCAAAGCTGATAGCTGACAAAGCTTTTCCAAAAGTAGGTCTTGGCGCTGAAACCACTTTTCTAGCACGACTACCTGGCATTTGGAAAGTCACTTGTTGGACTTTGCCACCAAGAGACAACAAAGCAAGACCACCAAAAGCCAAAGCCAAGCCCTCTAAAACAAAAAGCCAAAATGCTACGCTAAAAATATTAATGGGCGGTAAAAAAATCCAATAGCTGATTAGCATTACTAAAAACCATAAAGCAATTAACCAATAGGATACCGTCTTTTTCATCACAATATCTCCTTTAATTTTGTTCTATCATTATAACACAATTAAACAATTTTACAGCTAAAAAACTAGGCAAGTCAGTTTTTAGGCTTTTCGACTAAGAAGAAAAGAGTAAATCATCGGCGCAATAATCATAATAGCAATGGCTACTCCCATCACATAAGGCATAGCCACCTGAACAAAACTCTCAAGCAAGATAAGCAAACCACCAAGCACCCAAAGTTTACCTGCCATGCGGTGTGTCTTATGCCAATTTTTGTCATCAGACAATGTCCAAGGAATGCGAATACCGATGGTATGATTGCGATGTGTTTTTGGCAAATAATTTCCGAGGATTATAAAAATAATCCCCAAAAAAGCCGTCACAAGAGTCGGACTACTCTTCACCCAGCCAAGAGCATTCGCATAAATTGACCCTTGAACAATGAAACTTAAAGCTGGAACAATCCAAGCATAGAGCTTTCTCATTTTAGCAGTAACCGTTACTTTCACAGACTCCCTTTCAAGTGAGGCTAAAGCGATGATCTGAAAAAGCACAAATAAAATTGGGAAAGCAACAAGGGTAAAAAGCTTGCTACTATAGCCATCAGCTTGCCCATCAATTCCAAAATGGGTTGGTATTTGCTCTGGCAAAGCTTTCCAGAAAAATGCCCCAATCAAAGCTGGCAAAACAATCACAAAACTTGTTAATATAAGTTGTTTTTTATTCATTTTCATCTCCTGATCTCTCCTTTAAATCTGCAAGCCAAGTCATAATATCTTCCAAAACAGAAGTACATAACTCATAGTAAATAAAATTCTTCTCACGCCTTTCAACCACTAAACCTGCTTTTTTCAAAATGCTCAGATGATGCGAAATAGTTGCCCCAGCAAGATCGAAATGACTAGCAATTTCACCAGCTGTCAAAGATTTTTCCTTTAATAAGGTCAAAATCTCTCGGCGAATAGGATGAGAAAGTGCCTTGAATGTCTCTGCAAATACCATAACAATCCTCTACTTATCTAAAAAACTATTTAGATTTTTTTCTAAATAGATTATATTCCTTTAAAAAAACAATCACAAGAAAAAAGCATTAAAATCGCATGCTAGTTCATTTTTTGCTAAAATAGAAACTAACGATTAAACTTTAGAAAGAAGAAAAAAAGCTTTGTTCACCCAAGGCTTTGGGATAAGAATATGAAACTCATTTCATGGAATATTGACTCAATCAATGCTGCTTTAACTAGTGATTCAGCCAGAGCTGTTCTTTCACGCGCCGTCATTGATACTTTGGTAGCTGAAGACGCTGACATTATCGCTATCCAAGAAACAAAACTCTCAGCAAAAGGACCTACCAAAAAGCACCTTCAAATTTTGAATGACTACTTCCCAGATTATGACATTTCTTGGCGTTCTTCCGTTGAACCAGCTAGAAAGGGCTACGCTGGGACAATGTTCCTTTATAAAAAAGGGTTAACACCAGAAATCTCTTTTCCAGAAATCGGTGCCCCCGATACTATGGATAGTGAAGGTCGCATTATCACGCTTGAATTCGATAACTTTTACGTCACTCAAGTTTACACACCAAATGCTGGCGACGGGCTTAAACGCTTAGCTGAACGTCAACTTTGGGATGAAAAATACGCCCAATACCTAGCTGAACTTGACCAAAAGAAACCTGTTCTAGCTACTGGTGACTACAACGTTGCCCACCAAGAAATCGACCTTGCCAATCCAAATTCAAACCGCCGTTCTGCTGGATTTACCGATGAAGAACGTGCTGGCTTTACTAACTTGCTGGCTAAAGGGTTCACAGATACTTTCCGTCACCTTCATGGTAACATTCCAAACGTATACAGCTGGTGGGCACAACGTAGTAAGACAAGTAAGATTAATAACACTGGTTGGCGCATTGACTACTGGCTCACTTCAAACCGCATTGCAGATAAAGTAACAAAATCAGAAATGATTGACTCAGGCGCACGCCAAGACCACACACCAATTATCTTGGAAATTGATTTATAAGTAGTGTCATTTACAGGTTCAGCTGCCCACTGGACTTGACTCGCTTTTCTATTTCTCGGCTCGTGAAAAAACAGTCCACTGGACTGTTTTTTTACTCAACTCCTTTTAAAGCTTCAACCATATTAATGGTTTTAATTTTATGGCTGATAATGAGGGTTGTGACTGCAGATGTCACCCAGACTAGGACACTGGCAATCAAAAGAACTTGCCAAGTGATGTAGGCTGTGTACTCAATACGAATGGTTGAGAAGGTAGCCACATAGCATCTCAAGAACCAGATTCCCATTGGAATTCCCAGAAGCCAACCAATTGATGTTGTCATGAGATTTTCAATCATGGTAATCAATTGCAAATTTTTCTTAGAAAACCCAAGGACTTGAAGCGTTGCATAATCACGCATCCGTTCGACAAAATTCAGAGAACCAAGGTTATAGAGAACAACAATAACAAGTAGCAATGCAAAGCCGATAATCATCAAGAAGACACTCATCAAACTATTCACAAAATCATAAGCATTCTTTTCTTGATCTGATTTATTAATGACCGATAAGATATTTTGGTCATTTTTGATATCATCTTTTGACACGTTCTTATCCACCAACAAGGTTTGCGGATTAAATTTACCACCAGCTGCCTCAAAAGTTTCTGACCTGATGTAGGCTCCTTGGTTAGTCTCACTTGTGACAATTCCTTTAACTTCAAATGAATAAGATTTACCGTCTTGATAAGGAGTTACTTTCAGAGTTTCTCCTTTTTTGATTCCAGCTAATTCCGCAAAACGATTGGTAACATAAATACCGCCTTTTTCAATTGATTTATTGTCAGCAGTCCTTGCATTAACAAAATCACCATCACTAACAATAATCAAGAGGCGATTATAACCATCATCTTTTGAAAAATGAGCTCGGTTAATTTGTACCCCTTGACCTTGATAAGTTTTAGCTGCTTGATTGTAATTAGCAACCGTCAAGCGTTTAGCGTATGAAAAATCAGTATTATAAGCTTTATCCACCAAATGATTCATTGAAATCGGCATACCGACACCTGCAATCAAAAGCATCATACTTCCAGCAACACCGACAATTCCCATAAGTACCCTCACCCTGTTAATGAAGGCATCACGAATTGCCCATTTGGTTTCATCAGAAATACGATTCCAAAAAAGAGGAACTTTTTCAAGAAATACGTGGTGAACTTTCTTCGTTTTCCCTCGTAAGAAAACAGCTGGCAATCCCTTAATCACCTGACGAGATGCCAAATAAGCTGACAAGGTACAAATAAAGATGACAAGCAAAATGACAACCAACGATGACCACGAATAAGCAATCTGCCAATGTGGCAAGGTAAACATCGTCTTTTGGGTCTCAAGCACAAAAAGCGACATCAAAGGAGAGATAGCTGCGCCAGCCAAAGCTCCAAAACTTCCAACTAATAAGCCAAAAGAAATATAATGCCAAGTGATTTGCCCATTTGAATAGCCCAAAGCTTTAATGACTGCAATTTCTTTGGTTTGACTTTCAATCAGGCGTCGAATGGTCGTAAACATGGCAAGAATTGCTAAAAGGATAAAAATGAAGGAGAAAAGATAAGACAGATTTCGAATTTGTCCAACACGACCAGTCGCTTCTGACACTTCTGTCAAAGTTTTCTGGTTATCGTAAGAAAGCAAATGTTCCCCTAAAATCTCTTCAATATCGTGTCTAATATCATCCTTTTTTGCATAAATGTCAAGAGCATTGTAAGTTGTGTGACCTCTAGTCATCTTGGCTAAGGCTTTTTCTGACACATAACCATAAGCATAGTTCTTAGAATTTGGTGCTAAATATTCAATACTTCCCGTAAAATAAATCTTATCTGCTGACTCAACCAAACCTTTAATCGGAAAATGAACGGTTTGATTAGCAATCACAAGAGTTACGTCATCATCAAGCTTCAAATGATTTTTTTCCGCAAAATTTCTATCTAACCAAATGCCTTCAGAATCATTATCAAAGTTTTTCCCTTTATCAACAGTAATCACTTTTTTAGCCGATTCATCAAACGATTCTAACGTTAGATACTTTTCTGAATCACTCTTAAGATCAACCTTAGCTAGAAGCTTTGTCTTGGCATCAACCCTTTCCACAGAAGGTAAAGCTTTGATGCCTTTCATTTGATTGTTGCTAATAGCATCCGCTTGAAGCCAAACCGTAGGCAGGTGCGAATCTGAGATAAAAGTATCTAAACTTTTCTCCAAACCATGCCAAGCCCCCTGTAAACCAACAAAAATCAGCACACTTAACAAGGACATCAAAAACACTGAAAAGAATTGTTGCCAATGACGTCTGATATCCCGTCTGAGTTTTAAATTAAGATATTTCATCATTCTTCCAATCTATCCATTTTGAGCATCTTTGTTAACAATAGCATCAATTTTACCATCTTTTAAATAGATGACTTTATCTGCATATTTTTCAAATTCTGCATTGTGTGTTACCATCACAACTGCCACATCTTTATCAGCAGATGTTTCCTTCAAGAGGTCAATGATTTTCTGACCAGTTTTCGAATCCAAAGCTCCGGTCGGTTCATCACAAAGCAAAAGTTTTGGCTTTTTAGCTAAAGCTCTTGCGATTGACACGCGCTGCATTTCACCACCAGATAACTGATTTGGAAAGTTATTTTTACGATGACTAAGACCAACTTTTTCCAAATATTGTTCGGATTGCTTTGCATTTTTAGTCAACTGAGCTGCGATGCTAATATTTTCCAAAGCCGTTAAACTTGGAACAAGGTTATAAAATTGAAAAACAAAGCCAACAACATCCTTGCGGTATTTTGATAAATCTTTGTCACTAAGTCCCGTCACATCAGTATCTTCAAATAAAAACTTACCACTCGTTGCTTGATCCATACCACCAAGTAGATTTAGCATGGTACTTTTACCAGATCCAGAGGGTCCTAAAATAATGGTAAACTTCCCTTTTTCAATTGAAAATGATACATCATCCAAAGCCTTAACTTCTTGGTCTCCAACTTGATAAATCTTACTAATATTTTGAAATGTAATCATCTTATCTCCTAAAATTCTGTTAAAAACTTAACTTTTTCTTTTAATGACGGTTCCTTATATTGTTCAATAATGCGTTTTGACACCGCTTCTCTGTTACTTGCAATAATCTCCTCTGCTTTAGCAACAGCTTCTTTAATTGGAACTACGATTGGCAGGTCGTAGTGTTTGATAATTTTTTCCAAGCGTTCTTCTTGGCTGCCTGTTACTAGCTCAGGTTGTTTGCCAATTGCAGCAAACCCTTCTTGAATTTCAAGATCAGATAACGTTCGGTATTTTTCTGATACTGGCCGATGACCATCTGGGTCCATAGCAAACTCTACTGGTAAATGCACCACATCGGTATACCACATTTTCGAATGCATTTTCGCGACTTGACCATAAGCATCCATGTATTTGCGATAGAAACTTTTCCCAGGAATTCCTAAAATCGCTTTTGATAATCTATGGATGAAACTTGACCCAGGATTCAATCCTATTTTTAATCGAACCGTTCCGTAAATCCATTCGTTTAGTACCGAACCATCTGAAATAAAGCTAGAATTTTCTTTGTACAGAATTGCCTCTTCTCTTATTCTCTCCTCAAATCTCTTTAATCCCAAAGTCATGAGCTCAGTAGCATTCATGTCTTGAAATCTCCTACCTGGATAAATTTCAGTTAAAATTTCACGAGCAGACAGCGCATTAATCAAAGGTATCCCAGTTGCAATTGACAATGCCGTTGCTGTTGTCGTTTTCCCAGTTGAATAGGTTCCCGAAATAACCAGTCTGATTTCCCTTTTGTACATTTCTTCATTTTCCCATTAAACTAATATCATGATAAACATAATAAAAAACACTTAAGTCAAATTCCTTTCATTACCTTATATCGCATCAAATCATCCATACTCTCCTTTTCCATTTTTCCTTACCTTTCAATCATACAAAAGCGCAAAAAAACAGACATCCGTAATTTACGAATATCTGTTTACCTTTTTAGTTCAAAATTAGACTAATTTTAATTTGACAGCTTCTCGTACAGCACCTACTCGCCCTGTAACGTTTAATTTCGTGCAAATGTTGGTCACATGGGTATCAACTGTTCGTCTGCTGATAAATAATTCTTTAGCAATTTGAGCATTGGAGTATTCTTCAGCAATCAAGCGTAAAATGCTCAATTCAACCTCTGTCAACAATTGCTTTTTCTGACCTTCTAAAAGACTATCTGGAATGACACAATTCCCATTAGCGACATTGATAATAGTACTCGTTAATTCCGTACAAGATGTCTCTTTCGGCAAAAAAGCTTTGACACCAAGTTCATTGGCACGCTTGTGCAACATCGGCTCATAAAATCCTGAAATGAGAATAATCTTTGGAAAATCAATGTGCATTTGCTTTAATTGTTCAATCAACTCAAAACCATGAATATCCTTCAACATCAAATCCATGATTAGAACATCCACTTTTTTACACAACAAACAGAGTTTCAACTCTTCAACTTCTGTAAATGCACCGACAATGTCAAATTTTTCTTCTTGAGATAATTGTGTACAAATGCCTTGTAAAACCAACTCGTGGTCATCAATCACTGCTATTTTTATCATTCTTATCTCCTTTCGGCAATAGCATTCTGACTTTGGTTGGTGACTTTTCAATTTGCAATTCACCACCTAGAAGTGCCAATTTTTCAGCAATCACATTAAGTCCAAAATGGCTCTTGTGGTCATCTGGCCGTTCAACAAATTTACCATCATCAGAAACTTCAACCACAAGCTGATCCTCCGACTCAAACATAGCTAACTTAATCTGCTTAGCATTACCGTGCAAAATACTATTGGTAATCAATTCCTTTATCGAGCGTAAAATAAAATTACTCACTCGACTTTCAAAATGATAACTGTCAAAAGCCATCTCATGTTCAATCGTTACTGGTTCTTCTTTCTGGAACTTACTCAAGAGTTCCAAAGTAGCATTTTTCAAGCCAAGTTCCTTAATCATCAAAGGATAAATGTTAGAGCACAGCTCACGCAGTTCAAAAACAACATCATCCAAAGTATTCAAGACCTCACTTTTGTCGACGTCTCCTGCAGACTCAATTTGTTTTTTATGGTAAATCACCTCTTGAATGATTGTGTCATGAATAGTGATGGCAATGTCCTCACGTTCCATCTCAACGGCAGAAAAAATTGTTTGCCCATCCAGACGATAATTTAGCTGCTTTGCCATGTCCATAAAATCCTTGATAATCGGCAAAGAACACAAAATAAACAAGAAACAATAAATCGCCACAAACCATATTGGCATAAATTTCATCATAACTGTAAAGGAAATCATGACAAAAGTTGACACAACAGCCTCCAAAATGTAAACCACAGGTAAGGGCAAGTGCGTTCTCGTCACCGTTAAACGATTGACAATTAAATGATTCACAGCTCCCGTAATCGGAAGAAATAACAGAGGAATCGTGCACGAAAACGGAAGGTCATAAGGCAAAGGAAAAACATAACCAATAAATAAAGGAATCAGACTAAGCAGCGTCAATAAAATTAAATTAACCTTCTGCAAAAGAAATGATGAATAATCCTTTACCAAAGAAAGAGCACCTAATATCAACAAAAACGAGAAGCTGACATAAAAAATACCACCAGATAAATATTTCACAAAAATCAAAGGAAGTGAGAACTCTTGGACCAAAATGAAAATCAAAACGGTCACCAAAGAATACCCCATAACAATCCTTGAAAACAAAGACAATTTTGTTGCCGCTTCTTTAAGAATACTTGCTCGCCAAAAAACATCAATGAAAAAAGGAAGCAAGGTAATATACAAAACCACAAATAAGCGCCCTAAAGTATCTCCCATACTCGAAGGTATCAGGGAACTAAGAAAAAATGCTGTCGCAATTAAAAACAAGCTATATCGCTTACTTGACCGACTCGTCTTATCTTTTTTTAAAGGTAAAATCGCCCAAACTAACAACACAAAGGCTATCGCCTCAAAAATAAGAAACAAAGATTTAAATGACTGATTTCCCTTAAAAACAATCTGTTTTTCCTGATGATTACGCTCGACAAGAACAGATTTTGCCTGTTCAACAATTAGCCATTTATTCAGCAAAACGTTTTTACTGCTCTCTTGCTGATCAATTTTTAAAAGAAGATCTCCTTCAGAAAGTTCTGTTTCCTTGGCTAAGCCACCATTGTGAATATCTGTAACTCGCCAATTACCATTTTTAAAATCAGCTTCAACTCCCAGATAATGGTGATGGCTTGTAAAAGTAAAATAATACGCCCCAATCACTAAAAATATCAGCAAGGATATTCTCAGCCAAACTGTCTTACTTATCCTAAACATCTCTCAACTCCTTTACCATAAAACTCCTCAAATCGTGTGATATGGAACTATTATAGCAAAAAATATCATGAAATAAGATAGAACTATTAAATATTCTGATTTTTTAAGGACTGCAAAACTAAAAAAATCCTGAGTCAAACTCAGGAAATCATTCTTAGTCTTTCAATAATTCCGCATATGATTTTCGGTGACCAAGTTGCACTACTATACCATCTTTAATCAAAACAGGACGCTTAATCAACATACCGTCAGAAGCAAGTAAGTCAGCAGCCTCATCAACCGTTAAGCCATCAACCTTGTCTTTCAAGCCAAGTGCACGATAAGCTTGACCGCTAGTGTTGAAAAAGTTTTTGATTGTAAAAGAAGAATTTTCAATCCATGACTTAATTTGATCAGTCTTTGGCGTATCTAGCGTAATATCAATCGCTTCAAAATCAGCCCCTAATTCTTTCAATTCTGCCTTAGCACGACGGCATGTGCTACATTTTGGATATTCGTAAAAAGTAAACATCTTCTACTCCTTTGCTAACAAGAAATCATTTTCCTCATTATATCAAATAAAGACAAAAAGAGCCGAGATTTAATCTCAGCTCATCTTTATTATTTCTTAGCAATCAAACGAACACGAATGATATTATCGCTTGCTTCAAAGTTGGCTACTAAATGATCAACTTTAGCTTTGTCTGTTTCATCAAGATCAAGCAAAGTATAAGCATAATCACCTTTTGAGCGATTGATGATGTTATCGATATTAATACCTAATTCAGAGACAGCTGTTGAAATTTTTGCCACGATATTTGGCACGTTTTTGTTAATCAATGTAATACGATATGGCGCTGTCAAAGCTTGGTGAACATTAGGAAAGTTAACTGAGTTTGTAATTTCACCAGTTTCCATAAATTGACGAATTGTCTTACCAGCCATGATAGCACAATTAAGTTCAGCTTCAGCTGTTGAACCACCTACATGAGGGAAGACAGTGATTTTATCTTTGTTAAGCAACTCTTCAGTTCCGAAGTCTGTAATGTAACGTTTCACAACACCTGCTTCGATAGCTTCAAAAAGTGCTGCATTATCAACCAACTCACCACGCGCAAAGTTGATAACAACAGTTCCTTTTTGCATCAAACCAAACGCTTCGCTATCAAATGTATGGCGTGTTTCATCAGTCAATGGCACGTGAACAGTGATGTAATCACAATTTGCAAAAATCTCTTTGACATCATCAACACGTTTGACATGGTGAGAGATATTCCAAGCTGTTTCAATAGAAACATATGGGTCGTAACCCAAAACGTTCATCCCAAGACGTTGGGCGTAGTTGGCAATGCGTCCGCCAATAGCACCAAGTCCGATGACGCCAAGCGTTTTACCAGAAATTTCATTCCCTGCAAATTGTTTTTTGCCAGCTTCGACTTGTTTTGGAACGTCATCACCTGAAAGAGTATTGACCCAAGCGTTAGCTGCGATGTAATCACGCGCTGACATTAAAATAGAGGCAAGAACTGCTTCTTTAACCGCATTGGCATTAGCTCCTGGAGTGTTGAATACTACAATCCCTGCTGCTGTTGCGTCAGCAATTGGAATGTTATTTGTCCCTGCACCAGCGCGGGCAATTGCTTTTAGATTTTCAGGAAATTCAATGCCGTGAAGATTTTGACTACGAAGAATAAAAGCATCTGGATTTTCTGCTAAATCCCCATCAACTTGAAACTGATTTCCTAATTCTTTAAGACCGACTTGATTAATATTATTAAATGTTTTAACACTGTATACCATAATTACCCCTTTACACCAAGAGCCTGGGATAAAATCTCAGACTCAAATGGCTTATATCGCTATAAAAGAAAAATCTTATTTATTCCTAATCAGAATCATTGACAGAAAGCCTTATTTGTTTTCTGCTTCAAATTTTTTCATGAATTCAATCAAATCAAGCACACCTTGACGAGGGAAGGCGTTGTAAAGACTTGCACGCATACCACCAACTGAACGGTGACCTTTAATATTCTTAAAGCCTAACGGTGTTGCTTCTGCGACAAACTTAGCATCAAGTTCTTTACTTGGTGTCACAAATGGAATATTTGCTACTGAACGTTCTGCTGGATTCTTAACAGGGTTTGTGTAGAAATCTGATTGATCGATGAAATCATACAAAAGTCCTGATTTTTCACGGTTAGCAGCTTCCATCTTATCAACACCACCGAAAGCTTTTACCCATTCAAAGACGAGTTTTGCAATATAGATACTGTATGCAGGTGGTGTATTGTAAAGAGAGCCCGCTTCAGCTTGGATACGATAATCAAGCATTGCAGAAAGTGTTGGCTCATCATTCAAGAAATCTTCACGAACAATAACAACAGTCACACCAGCAGGACCAATATTTTTTTGAGCACCTGCATAAATCAATGCGAAATCTTCAACATTGTAGCGAACCGCTAAAATATTTGAAGACATGTCCGCAACAATTGGCACACCATTAGTATCTGGAAGGTCATAAATAGAAGTTCCTTCGATGGTGTTATTTGTTGTGATGTGAACGTATGCAGCTTCAGGGTCAATATCTTTAGGATCAAATGTAGGAATATGATCGTATACAGTATCTTCTGACGAGGCTAGGAGCAAGGGTTCAAAAGGAACGGATTTGGACAATTTAACAGCTTCAGCATAAGCTTTTTTACCCCATGATCCACCAACTAGATAATATGCCTTACGTCCCTTAGCTAGGTTCAAAGGAAGCATAGTGAATTGTGTAGATGCTCCACCTTGAAGGAACATTACTTTGTAATTATCTGGAATTGCCATCAATTCACGCAATAATTTTTCAGCTTCTTTAATGATATTATCAAACTCTTTGGAACGGTGGGACATTTCTAAAACACTCATGCCGCTACCTTGGTAGTCAAGCATTTCACGCTGTGCTTGTTCAAGCACTGGTTTTGGTAACACTGCAGGACCTGCAGAGAAATTGTAAATTGTCATAAAAATACCTCCGTATAATGGTATAAATTATATCACAATTTTCTGAATTTTGTAAAGATTTTTACGGATTTTTATCCAAAATATTTATGAATAACCATGTTATAATAGTAAATAACAAACATTAAGGAGAAAAAATGATTATCAAAGAATTTTGTGCTGAAAACACAACTTTGCTCAGCCAACTTGACTCATCTGTTAAACGTGTCGAACTTTGTGACAATTTAGCCGTTGGTGGAACAACTCCGTCATACGGTGTCATCAAAGAAGCTGCGCGCTATCTTCACGAAAAAGAAATCTCACTCGCTACAATGATTCGCCCACGTGGTGGTAACTTCGTCTACAATGATAGCGAACTTCGAATCATGGAAGATGATATTCTTCGTGCAGCAGAATTAGAAAGTGACAACCTAGTCCTTGGGCTTTTAACTGAAGATAACCACATCGATGTTGAAGGGATTGAACAACTTCTTCCATCAACTCAAGGCTTGCCACTAGTCTTTCATATGGCATTTGACCAAATTCCTCTTGCTGATCAAAAAGAAGCTATTGACCAACTTGTCGAGCTTGGTTTTGTACGTATTTTGACACACGGTTCTTCAGACAATAACGATATTTTTGAAAATGTTGACCACCTTAAAGAACTGGTTGATTACGCCGACGGACGCATTGAAATCATGATTGGCGGTGGTGTTACAGCTAATAATTATCAAGAATTGATTGAAAAAACTGGCGCCCAAGCTGCACACGGAACTAAAATCTGTTAATAACCCTATAGCACTTTGTGATGACAAGGTGCTTTTTTTATACCAAAAAATCCGAATTCATTTGAACTCGGATTTTCCATCACATTTATTTTAATTTTGGAGATATCTTTGTCACCTAAACGGCGTCTCCTCCACGTTCACCTGTACGAATACGGATGACTTCTTCGATGGGAAGAATAAAGATTTTCCCATCTCCGACTTCTCCAGTGTGAACAGCTTTGCAGATAATATCTACAATTTCGTCAACCGCTGCATCATGAGTAACGATTTCAACTTTGACTTTTGCAAGCAATGTTGGAACAATTTTTTGACCACGAACATATTCTGCAAAACCTCGTTGGTTACCATACCCTAAAACTTGGCTGACGGTCATCCCTTTTGTAAAACCAGCCTTTGATAAGGCATCTTTCAGATCTTCCAAGCGATCTGGACGAATAATAGCCTCGATTTTTTTCATAATGTACACCCTTTCTAAACGTCTCTATTGTAACTTAGTTTAACTCAGTTTTTAATTTTCGACAAGCCAAACGTTGCTGCTTATGAATCCAATCCCATGAAAGTTGGGTAAGCTGTTTCTTCATGTTCGCTGTCATCAAGACCAATAGCTTCGGCACGGTCTTCAACTCGAATACTTGTAAAGATTGAGATAATCTTAACAATGATGAATGTAGCAACTGCTGACCAAACGATTGTGAAAATAATAGCTGCGATTGTTACTAGGAAAAGATGTGCATTTCCGTAAATCAAACCAATATTGTGTTTATCAAGAGCAAGTTCTGGTGTTGTGAAAAGTCCTGTTACCAATCCACCAAAGATACCACCGATACCGTGACAACCAAAAGCATCAAGTGCGTCGTCGTAACCAAATTTGCTCTTAAGAACTGAAATAGCGAAATAACAAATTGGGCTTACACAAAGACCAATTAAAAGTGAACTCCATGTTGATACAAAACCTGCGCCAGGTGTGATAGCGACAAGTCCTGCAACCAAACCAGTTGAAGCACCGACAAGTGAGAATTTACCAGTTAAAACTTTTTCAACAAGCAACCAAGATAGCATTGCTGCCGCTGCTGAAATATGAGTTGTTACAAAAGCATGAACTGCAAGACCATTAGCTGCTAAAGCAGAACCTGCGTTAAATCCAAACCAACCGAACCAGAGAAGTCCTGCACCAAGGAAAACAAACGGAACATTATGAGGACGATATTCTAAACGGTCATAGTCACGACGTTTACCAAGAAGAATGGCTAATACCAAACCAGAAACCCCTGAAGTAATATGAACTACATCACCACCGGCAAAGTCAATCGTACCCCATTGAGCCAAAAGTCCTTCATCCCAAACCATATGTGCAAATGGGAAGTAAACCAACAATAACCAGAAAACAACAAAAATGACTAATGGTGTGAATCGCATGCGCCCTGCTGCTGCCCCTGTCAAAATCGCAACTGTGATAATTGGGAACATCATTTGGAAAGCTGCAAACAAAGCATCTGGAATAGCTAAGCCACGCGTACTAGCTGATTCACTAACACCTTTGAAGAATAGATGAGAGAAGTTACCAATAAGACTTCCGTTCCCGCCAAATGAAAGGGAGTAACCACAAACCATCCACATTACTGAAGCAACTGCAATAGGAATCGCACACATCATCATAGTGTTGATGACATTTTTACGTCTTCCTAAACCACCGTAGAAGAAGGCTAAGCCAGGTGTCATTAAGAAGACTAGGCCAGCACAGATAATCATAAAAGCAATACTTCCTGCATCCATATCAAAAACTCCTTTTATTTTCTAAGGTTTTAATTTTTAAAACCAAACTCAAAATCTCTAACATCGTGTTAGATTTTTATGTTAGATAATATAACACTATTTTTTGGACAAGTAAAGAGTTTTTGGATAAATTTTCTGAATTTTTTAATTTTATAACAAGTGATGTCAGAGAAATATGCTAGTCTAAATCGCACAAAAAGCCTTATTTTAAAAGCTTTTAGCATGATTTAAAAAATACACAAGATGTTAGTTTTTAGTTCGTTTTCTTTATAACTATATATGTTATATTTTCTAACATATGATTGTAAACAAACTAAAAAATCGGGGAAAAATCCCGATTTTTAATGTTTTTTATGAAATACCGTGATAAGCGTTATAAACTTCTTGGCGATTTAAACCATAAGTTTTGGCAACTTTTTTAATAGCTTGGTTAGGTTTGTCTCCAGCTTCGACTAAACTAGCTACAAGTTCTGCCGGATTTAAGTCTTCAGCTGCTTTTTCAGCTTGTGCTTCTTCATCTTGACCAGATACGATTAACAAACATTCACCTTTTAGCGGATTTTCAGTAATGTAATCCAAAAGTTCTGAAATTGCGCCGCGTTGGTATTCTTCATAAAGTTTTGTCAATTCACGGACTAAAACAACTTGTCTGTCACCATAGACAGCTAACATGTTCTCTAAGGTATCTGCCACACGATAAGGTGATTCATAGAAGATTTGAGTTTCAGGGTAAGCTTTTTTACTTTCAAAAAAGTCTTTTTGCTGTCCTGATTTTCGTGGCAAGAAGCCATAAAAGATATGAGGCTGCGGTGCTAGACCACTTGCAATCAAAGCTGTAATCCCCGCTGAAGCACCAGGAAGAGCAACTACTGTAATGTCTTCAGCAATCGCCGCTTTCACCAAATCATGACCTGGGTCAGAAATAGAGGGCATCCCCGCATCTGATACTTGTGCCAAATTTTTTCCAGCTTTCAAAAGCTCGATTAACTCTGGGATTTTTTCATAAGCATTATGCTCATGAAAACTAATTTGTTTAACAGTAATATCAAAGTGCTTCAACAAGAGACCTGTATTTCGAGTATCTTCAGCACAGATAAAATCTGCTGCTTTCAACGTTTCTACTGCACGAAACGTCATATCTTGCAGATTACCAATAGGTGTTGGAACAAGATACAGTGTCCCGTAGTCGCTCTGACCTTTGAAACTTTTTTGTACTTTCATATCAGATAACTACTCCCTATCTAAGACTTCCATACAGAACATGCATTCTTCGTCATTTTCACGACGTTGTCCGTAATAGTCATTACAAATATGGAAACCATCATGGTAAATACTTTCAATATATTTCTTACCTTGTTTAGAAGATTTTACAGGAGCTTCTTGTTCTAATTGAGAAAGACGAGTGCGTAATTTGTCATTCTCAAGTCGAAGAGCCGTATTTTCTTCTAACAAAGATTGTACTTGTTTTTTCATGGCTTCAATTTCAGCCAAGGTAATCATTAAATTTTGTGAAAAGCCATCAAAGGCATCAAATAATTCTTTTTTATCCACGTACTTTGACCTCCTCTAAAGCATAAGTTAAAAGAGTGTGTCGTTCAGGTAATCTTACCTTAACTGTGTCAGAAAAGACATCGATTCCTGCAATAACTCCTAATCCATCAACTGTTTCAATTTCTGTCCCCAAATCAGGGAATTTCTCCTTAGAGGTTTTATAAAATTCATCCTCAAAGCTCAAACAGCACATCAAACGACCACAGATACCAGCCGTTTTTCCAGTGCTAAGTGACATACCTTGATTTTTAACCATCTTGATCGATACCGGTGGAAATTCTCCTAAGAAACTAGCGCAACAAAGGGCACGGCCACAAGGGCCAACACCACCATAAACTTGTGCTTCTTCACGACTATTGATTTGGCGAAGTTCAATACGTGTTTTGAAGTGGGCCGCTAAATCACGCAAAAGCTGACGAAAATCCACACGGTCTTCCGCACAAAATGTAATCAAGACATAACTTCTTTCCAAAGGAAAGACAATGTCGATGACTTTCATTTTAAGCTGATTAGCCTCAATCAACTCATTTACTTTGTCAAATGAATTCATCGCCAAAGTTATATTCTCTTGATAAGCTTGAAAATCTTTATCATTTGCTTGACGAAGGACGCTATCCATTTCAGCAGGTAATTTAACCTCGTCCATATCTTCATTAGCTGTCACAACTTGAGCTAAGCGACAACCTTTTTTATTCTTGATGACTAAATAATCACCAACTTGATAGTTTTGGTTTGGCAAAACATAGACAACTTTGCCTGTTTCTTCGTATTTTACACTCAATACTTCTGTCATGAAATCACCATATATTCTAGCACATTTTGGAAGCTAACATTACTTCTCCACATTTGCTGTGCCTTATAACTTTTCTCTAAATAAGTTAGACTCTCTTTTTGATTAAACTGCTTTGCTAAGAACAAAGGGAGCAGTTGAAAAACTAGTTCTTGCTCAGACTTTTCAGGTGCCGCCTGAACCAAGCGTCCTGTTTCCAAATACGCTGTTGCTTTATCTTTAAAGAGAATTGAGATAAAGCGTTCAATCGTCTGAAGCAAGTCTAAAATCTTTTTATCAGCCATCAACTCATCTAAATGAGCTGGGGTTTTAGCCAATTCACCTAAGATATCTGCCTGAGTTTTCAGAATGCCAGCTTTCTCAGCTTGTTCGACCAAAAGCTTTTTGTTTTTTGGAAAACGAAAGACTTGTGTACGACTCTTAATCGTCGGAAGCACCTTGCTTTCATCACTAGTCAATAGAATCATGTAAGAAGAACTTTGAGGTTCTTCAATGAATTTCAAAAGACTGTTAGCAGCGTTGACATGCATCTTTTCACAGTCTTGAATAATGAAAACCTGTGATTTTCCTTCAAATCCTGAACGTGAAAAGTCACGCATCATTTCACGAATCGTCTCCGTCTTGATAATCTGTCCAGTCGGTTTAACCACTTTAACGTCTGAGAAATCATTGTCATCAATCAACTGACACTCACGACATTTTCCACAAGGTCTACCGTCATGCAAATTCTCACAGAAACGACTTTTGGCAAGATAGAGCGCAAAATCAAAACTGGCAAAATCCCCTGAAAAAAGATAGGCGTGGTTCATCCTATCTGATTTTAAAATCTGATTAAAGTCTTTAAAAAGTTGGGGTTGCAAGCACTCTAAATCCATTTTAATTCCTTTACTTTTTTTAGCTTAAATGCTCAAGAATCACTTGTGTTGCTTCTGCAACAACTTGATCAAGATCACGAGACGCATCAATAGTGACAATACGTTCTTCTGTCTGAGCCAAAGCTAGATATCCTTGTCTAACACGCTTGTGCATGTCTAATTTTTCCAAATCAAGACGATTAACTTCACGATCAGCATTTTTGGCAATTCGAGCCAATCCGATTTCCGATTCAACGTCAAAATAAAGCGTCAAATCAGGTTCTCTACCGTCAGTTGAGAATTCATTTAACTTAGCGATAATATCCTTATCAAGTCCACGCCCTGCTCCTTGATAGGCTACTGAGCTATCAATAAAACGGTCAATCAAGACCACCTTACCAGCTTCTAAAGCCGGCAAAACCTTTTCAACATAGTGTTGACGTCTAGCTGCCATATAAAGAAGCAACTCTGTTTTACTATCCATCGCAACATGCTTAACATCTAAAATAACGTCACGAATGCGTTCTGCAATTTCAACACCACCAGGCTCACGTGTGGTTACAATATCATAGCCCTTCTCTTGCAAAACTGGAAGTACTTTTTCAAGAACTGTTGTTTTTCCAGCCCCGTCTGGACCTTCAAATGTAATGATTATACCGTTTTTCATGAAAATTCCTTAATACTATTTTCTTTACTTCTATTTTATCAAAAATCATGCAAAAAAGCACTGCTAATCTTAGCAATGCTTCTATATATTCCTTAGTCAATAACTTTAGCTGATGTCAATTCAATCGCATCAACTTGAATCCCCTGCTTAATCAATTTTTCACGCAAATCTGTTACATCTGCTTTGCCATCAATTTGAATCTCAATAGCTACCTTACCAGATCTACGTGTCGCAACTACTGTGCGCTTGATATTAAGGTTATCAGCAGAAATCGTATCAACAATTTTAGCTAAAGTCCCAACAGTATCATCTGCTGTTATGATAACACGAACCCCTTCTTCTCCGTAACCTGAAACTTCAAGAAAAGCTTTAAACACATCTTTCTCAGTAATCACACCGAAAACTTGACCTGCCTCAACAACTGGGAGAATTCCAACTTGATTCTTCATCATAGCATAAACAGCATCTTCAAGGCTGGCATAAGGTGAAACTGTGACAACATCTCTAACCATAATATCTCGGATTTTGGTTTTGTTTAACAAATAATTCATTTCATAAATAGAAAGACTAGTCGCTTTTGACGGACTTGCTTCAGCCATTGTTCTTTCAGTAACAACACCAACAAGTCTATCATTTTCAATAACTGGCAAGCGGCGCAATCCTTGTTCTCGCATCATATCCGCTGTGTGAGCGACCGTTGTATCTGGTGATACGTAGACAACTTTTCTCGTCATAAAATCTTTAACTGCCATAATTAATCTCCGCTTATTTTTCTTATATTTATTATATCACAAACTGCAAACGATTCCTAAAAAGGTGAAAAAGGCTGAAACAAGAAAGGGCAGACCTTTGTCCACCCTGTCATCAAAAAACGTTAAAAGTCTATTCTTATCCACCAAGATAAGCTTTACGGACTTCTTCAGATTCCAATAGTTCTTTACCTGTTCCAGAAAGAACAACTTTTCCTGTTTCTAACACATAGCCACGGTCAGCAATTGCTAGAGCTTTGTTGGCATTTTGTTCAATCAACAAAACTGTTGTACCTTGTTTTTGAATATCTTGAATGATATCAAAAATTTCTTGAATAAAGATTGGCGCAAGCCCCATTGAAGGTTCATCAAGAAGCAACAATTTAGGTTGGCTCATCAAAGCACGTCCCATAGCAAGCATTTGTTGTTCACCACCTGAAAGTGTGGCAGCATCTTGCATTTTACGTTCTTCAAGGCGTGGAAAACGATCAAAGACTTTCTTCAAGTTCTTTTGATTTTCTTCACGGTCATTGCGTAAGAAAGCTCCTAATTCAAGGTTTTCAAGCACAGTCAAACCAGGGAAAACATGACGTCCTTCAGGAACTTGCGATAAGCCACTAGCAACAATCTTACGAGCTGGTTCTTTTTGGATTTCTTGACCAAGAAATTCAATTTTACCAGCACTTGGACGAACCAAGCCAGAAATTGTGCGAAGAATGGATGTTTTACCAGCACCGTTGGCACCAATAAGAGTTACAACTTCACCTTCATTAACTTCAAAGGAAACATCTTTTACAGCCTGGATAACGCCGTAATGTACTGATAAATTATCAACTTTTAACATTGCCATTACCCTTCACCTCCAAGATATGCTTCAATGACGCGTTGATTTGTTTTAATTTCATCTGGTGTTCCATGAGCGATTAAACGTCCATATTCAAGAACATAAATGCGCTCAGTAACTTCCATAACAAGACTCATATCATGCTCGATAAGCATGATGGTAATATCAAATTCTTCTTTAATACGACGAATCAATTGTGTTAATTCTGCCGTTTCTTGTGGGTTCATCCCTGCTGCGGGTTCATCCAAGAAAAGAATTTTAGGTTCTGTCGCAAGGGCACGAACAATTTCCAAACGACGTTGTTGTCCATAAGGAAGGTTTTTAGCTAAAGTTTCTGCATCCCCATCAAGGTCAAAAATAGCAAGAAGTTCCATTGCTTTTTGACGAAGTTTTGCTTCACTATGATAGAACTTAGGCAAACGAAGAAAACTTGCCAAAAGATATGGCTTGTTTTGGTTAGCCATACCGACAAGAACATTTTCTAAAACCGTCATATCTTTAAAGAGTCGGATATTTTGGAAAGTACGTGAAAGCCCAAGCGATGCAATTTTATAAGGTTTCTTACCATTTAGTAATGTACCGTCAAGAGAGACTGACCCTTCACTTGGCTCATAAACACCTGTCAAAAGATTGAAAAGCGTTGTTTTACCAGCACCATTTGGCCCGATAAGCCCAACTAACTCACCTTTATCAAGGTGCATTGTCACATCACCAACGGCTGTCAAACCACCGAAATTTTTAGTTAGATTTTTAACATCAAGTAATGCCATTAGTGATTACCTCCTTTGCCTTTATTAAAGAATCGAGACAAGGTAAATTCTTTTGTCCCTAAAAGTCCACCTGGACGGAAAATCATGACTAAAATCAAAGCAAGTGAGTAGATAATCATACGAAGGTTTGAAACATTTTGCAAGAACATGTTCAAAATACCTAAGACAATAGCCGCAAGGATGGTACCTGTAATCGATCCAAGGCCACCAAGAACAGCAATGATCAAATAATCAATTGATTTCATAATCGTGAAATCTTTTGGAACGACTGTTCCGATGTAACCAACGTAAAGAGACCCTGCAATAGCAGAGATGATTGCCCCCATAACGAAAATCATGACTTTCATTTTCGTTACGTTAACTCCCATTGACTCTGCTGCAATTTCATCTTCGCGCACAGCAATGACTTGACGCCCAGTAGATGATCGCAAGAAATTCAAAATCAAAACGGTGATTCCTGCTACAAAGATAAAGATAACTGGCCATGATGTGTATGGCAAAATTCCTGTCAAACCAGCCGCACCATTTGTTAAATCACCACCATTAACGATAACGATACGGATAATTTCAGCCATACCAAGTGTTGCAATAGCAAGATAGTCACCCTTCAAACGAAGTGTTGGCACACCAAAGACAAGGGCTACAAGAACAGCAATCACTACCCCAACAAGCATTGAGAAGTAAAAGCCACCATAAGTTGGATTTTGCTGCGTGATAATGGCTGTCGCATAAGCACCGATTGCCATGAACCCAGCTTGTCCAAGAGTAAACTGACCTGAGAACCCAAGTACTAAGTTAGTCCCAAGTCCCATCAAAATACTAATACCAATTCCCATTAAGATTTGGATATAGTAAAGGTTTAAAATATTGGTTTTGGTTAATAATTCTAGGATTCCAAAAAGAACCACAATAATTGCAAGCCAAGAAAGGTTAAGTTTTAGATTCTTTTTCATTTTCTACACCTTCTCTTTCACATTTTTACCGAGGATACCAGCAGGTCTTACCAAAAGAATAATGATTAAGACAGCGTAAACAATAGCATCACGGTAACTTGAGAGGTTAACCGAAATTGATAATGTCTCTAAAATACCAATAACAAATCCACCAAGAGCAGCACCTGGAATGATTCCAATACCACCAAGAACAGCAGCGACAAAGGCTTTAATACCAGGCGTCATCCCCATAAGCGGCTCGATTGAATTATAATAAAGTCCAATCAAAACACCAGCGGCTCCTGCAAGCGCTGAACCAAGGGCAAAGGTAAAACTGATTGTTGAATTAACATTAATCCCCATCAATTCAGCTGCATCGCTATCAACAGATACCGCACGCATGGCTTTACCCATTTTTGTCTTTTGAACAATCAATTGCAAAGCAACCATCAAAACAAGTGAGACAAGCAAAATCAACAATTGAATGTTAGTCACCGTCACAGGACCAAGCTTATAGCTAACAATATCAATAGCCTGCGGGAATGAACGTGTATTGGCTCCCACAAAGAAAACCATACCGTACTCAAGCAAGAAAGAAACACCGATAGCTGTAATCAGGGCAGCAATACGAGTTGAGTGACGCAAAGGACGATAAGCCAAGAATTCAATAACCATTCCGATAAAGGCTGTCGCAATCATTGTCACAATCAGCGCAAGCCAAAAATTCATATGAAGTGTGCTGATCGCATAGTATCCAATAAAAGCACCCAACATGTAAATATCGCCATGTGCAAAGTTAATTAATTTAATGATCCCATAAACCATGGTATAACCCAAGGCAAGCAAAGCATAAATACTTCCTAGAATAATACCATTAACCAGTTGTTGGGGAAGTTGTTCTAAAAACATAAAATACCAAACTTTCTAGTCATGTGATATAAAAACAAATAACAAATCAAATAAGTTTTATTTTTTAATTTCAACGGCGTCTGCTGAAGCCTCAGCTCCATCTTTCATGGCAACCATCAAAGCTGTTTTGATTGGATTGTGTTTTTTATCAATGGTCATTGTACCAGTCACACCATCAAAATCTTTCAAGCTAGCAAGGTTATCAGCAATGTCAATTGAAGTTTTAGCATCTTCTGCTGCTTTTGCAATCATGTAAACAGAATCATAGGCAAGCGCCGCAAACATATTTGGTTCTGAACCGTATTTAGCTTTATAAGCTTTAATAAAGTCTGTTGCTTTAGCTGAAAGTGCTGTTTTCGTTGAATAACCAGATACGTAGTAGACACCGTTTGTGTTTGCTTTACCAGCCAAATCACCAAAGCTATCATCGTTGAAACCATCAGGTCCAAGGATTGGAACACTGATGCCCATATCACGCGCTTGTTTTGTGATAATACCAGTTTCAGTGTAATAACCAGGCATTACAATGGCATCATAATCCAAGTTTTTGATTTTTGTTAAAGCAGATTGGAAATCTTTATCTCCTGAAGCAAAAGTAGCTGTTGTGACAATATCACCCTGATATTTTTTCTTGAACTCTTCTGCAATTCCTTTAGCATAATCACTTGAATTGTCGTAATAAAGGACAACTTTTTTAGCATTCAAATTACTATAAGCATACTGAGCTAAAACCTGACCTTGGAAACTATCTTGGAAGGTTGTACGGAAAACATATTTTTTAACACCGTCAACCGTATCAAGCGTTAGGTCATCTTGAGTTCCACTTGGTGTCAACAAAGGAACACCTGTTTTTTGGGCATTCAAGCTTGCTGCAGCAACCGCACCAGAAGTTGCTGGGCCAATCATGGCATTAACTTGACTCTGAATAGCTAAGTTAGTTGCAGCGGTTGAAGCTTCTGCATTTTCTGACTTGTTGTCTTTTGTGACAAGCTCAATTTTTTTCCCATCAACACCGCCAGCTTTATTAATCTCTTGAACAGCGAGTTTAACCCCGTTGTTTTCTGCATTACCGTATGCAGCAACTGTACCAGTCAATTCAAGATTGACACCAACTTTAATGGTATCACCAATTGTTGTACCAGTAGCATTTGCAGTCACATCTGGAGACTTACTGCAAGCCGCTAAAGCGATTGAGGCTAAAAAAGTTAGCGCTGTTAGCGCAATCTTTTTATGCATAAGACGTTATCTCCTTATTTTCTAATAAAAAGTCTATTCAAAGAATACTGATTTTTCTGAAAATTTAAACTATTCTTTGACCACTTCTAAGTTATTCAAGATAGTATTATATCAGAAATGTGCCAAGTTGCCCACAAAATCTTGATCAATATTATCAATTTCTGATAAAGAAACGGCTTTCACGAATTTTAGAGCTGAAATTTCTTCAACAATATCCGCTGCTTCTTCTTTATTAACATATAAAACCTGATAATGTAATTTTCGTGAATGGTAAAGAACATCGCCGTATTTGTTTAATTTTCTAGCATCACGGTTATAGTACAAATAAACGATAATTCCCTGACGTTCCTGCTTTTCAAACATCTCTCTTTCCTCCCTTACTACAATTCTGATGGTGTGATTTATGGGGTGCCAAAGGCAAGCCAGTATCGACAAAAATCGTTGGGGAAATCACTGCTGAAATTTCCTGAGTTAAGTCTGCTAAAATCGCCTGAACAGCAACTTCATTTTGCCTTAAGGCACTTACGGTACTGTTCAAATCAAGCTCTCTTTTTTTCTGCAATAGCTGACGACGTAACTCTTTTACTTCTGGGCGAAAGGCTGCGTAATCTTTCACTTCCTCATAAGATTGCTTTAAGTCTTGAAAGTCTGAAATACTTTCTTGTAAAGCCGTATCAGCCAAAAAAGTTCTTTTAATCTCCAAATAAGCTTGTACAGTATCCAAGGCTAAAAAGGCTTTCGCAACCTCATCGATTGCCTCATCAATTTCAAATAAGTGTTCATCAATTGCCAACATAAATCGATTATACCACAATTAGCCGCAAATGTATCCCTGCTCTGCTTGCACAAAAAAGGGAGTGGGACAGAAATCGGTAATTTCGAAGAAATTCGATTTTTCAGCAAATCTTGGTTTCTTGTTGCTGACCTAAAGCAGTTCACTGAACTGTTTTACTCCTACCACGGAAAGCTGAGCAGGGTTGTAAAAGTTGATTTATCAACATACTAGAACCCACTCAACCACTGCGCCTGAAAAAAAATATACTTTCACAAGCAAAAAGGCCGAGATTTTTTATCTCAGCCTCCACTTTGTCTATAAACAAATTAGTTCAATTCGTTGTTAACCATAATTTCATCGATAAAGCCGTATTCAAGTGTTTCTTGAGCGCTCATCCAGTTATCACGTTCAGCATCAGCGTGAACTTTTTCCAAACTTTGACCTGAGTTGTCAGCCAAAATTTGTTCCAAGTTTTGACGTGTTTTCAAAAGGTGTTCAGCAGCAATAGCCATATCGCTTTGTTGAGTACCGCCACCAGTACCACCCATTGGTTGGTGAATCATGTATTCAGCGTTTGGCAACATGAATCGTTTACCTTTTGTACCTGATGAAGCAATGATTGTTCCCATTGATGCTGCCATACCCATAACGATAGTTTGAACATCTGATTTAATGAAGTTCATTGTATCTACAATAGCAAGACCAGCTGAAACTGATCCACCAGGTGTATTAACATAAAGGTAGATATCTTTTGTATTATCTTGTGCATCAAGGAATAATAGTTGAGCAATGATAGAGTTTGCCATATTGTCTTCAACTGGTCCAGTCAACATGATGATACGATCTTTCAAAAGACGTGAGTAAATATCATATGAGCGTTCACCGCGGCTTGTTTGTTCAATAACTACAGGAATCATATCGTTTCTCCTTTACTAGGCTAGAAAACATAGATATAGCATCTCAATGCTACTTTTTCTTGCCCTTGTTTTAAATATTAACCTGAGACTATTATAGTCAAATGGTCAAAAAAGGTCAAATGAAAAATTTTAATATTCGACTTTTTCCTGAAGTAAAACAATAGAACGGCTTTTTTTCGGTTGATAAATGGTTAAAAGGACACCGACAAAAATCAAAACCGTTCCCAAAAAAGCTAAACCGCTCAGCAATTCTCCAAAGAAAATAAAAGCAAAAATAGCTGTAAAAATAGGTTCTAGTGTAAACATGATACTAGTAAATTCCGCACTGACATATGATTGAACGATTGTCTGCATCACCCAACCATATGCTGAACAAATAAGCGCCAAACCTAACACTGAAAACCAAACAATATTTGAATGTGGCAAAACAGGTGTCTCAAAAGCAAATGTTCCTATTAAAGCGTACAAACTAGAAAAACCTAATTGCCAAATTCCTAGACTCATCGGATCTACCTTCTCGACAAAGTGTTTAGAAAGAATAATGTAAACAGCATATAAAGTCGCAGATACCAAGCACATCACAGCACCCAGATTGAATTGTGACAAGTCAGCACCTGTTAAAAGATAAAGCCCTGATAAAACAATCAAAATCGCTATTATCGTTTTTATATCAGGCATTTTTCGAGTGACAATAGCACGTAAGGTAGGAACAATCACCACTGTCGTCGAAGCCAGAAAACCAGCCGTCGAAGCTGACGTATCAATGACCCCAACAATCAAAAAATAAAAAACAGCAAATAATAATATTCCTGCAAAAGCACTATAAGCCATCAATTTCCAAGAAAATGTTTCTTTCAAATGGCGATAAAAAATTAATACTAAAGCCAAAAAAGCTAACCCACAACGCAGAGCTACTAATTCAATGGCTGGAATTTCAGAAGCCCCAAGCGCCATAAATAGATAAGACATCCCCCACGCAAGAGGAACGGTCACTGAAAAAAGTTTAGCATGTTTTTGAACCATGAATTTCACCTCTCACTTCCTAATATCTTGTTTTATTATAAGGTGATATTGGATATAAGTAAAATTAAAGTATATAATAGAAACATAAGTTTTACTTATTGAAAGGTATCAATATGATTTCAAAATATGCTATTTTCTGCTCAGTTATCGAATTAGGGTCATTCACTAAAACCGCACAGCAATTAAACTACTCACAAAGTGCCGTTAGTCAGACCATCAAAAATCTTGAAAAAGAAATTGGGACTTGCTTATTAACACGTGGTCACGAGGGCGTCAATTTGACCAAAGACGGTCAAGCTCTCTATCCCTACTTCCAGCAAATTGTTCAGGGGGAAAAGCAGCTAACCAAAAAAATCGAGGAATTACAAGGGCTCAATAAAGCTGAAATCCGCATTGGCATCTTCACCTCTGCTAGTCGAAATTTTATTTTACCCTTTATTAAAGACTTCAAAGCCAAACATCCTGCAGTCAATTTCGTTCTTAAGCAAGGGGATTATACCAGCATTCACCAATGGCTAGATACAGGACAAGTTGATTTAGGTTTCACGCATATCGATTATGTCGGACAATTACAATCCCAAGTCCTTTACCAAGATTGTCTTTACGCTGTACTGCCTAGCAAACACCCTCTAGCAAAACAAGATAACGTTTCGCTGGCTGACTTAGCTAAGACAGAATTGATTCTACTTGACGAAGGGGAAAACAGCCTAACACGCGCTGCCTTTGCCAAGGCTAACATCACGCCAAATTTCACTTATGAAATTTATGATGACTACACTATTTTGGAGATGATTCGACAAGATTTAGGGGCTAGTCTTCTTTACGAAAATTTTCTCGATGGCTTGACACTTGATGATTTAACCATTCGTCACATTAGCGAAAAGCCATTTCGGACTATTGTGCTTGCTTGGAAAAATTGGCAAACTCTTCCTTTGGCAGCTCAGGAATTCGCTAAAACCATTTCAAGTAAAATGAACGATTAATTTGACTAAAAAGAAAAGGCTTGTGTTCCTAAACTGGAACGCAAACCTTTTTTTATTAAGCCTTTAACTTATTATTTTGTACCAAACAAACGGTCACCAGCGTCACCAAGACCTGGTACGATGTAACCATTTTCGTTAAGTTTTTCATCAAGAGCAGCTGTGTAGATATCGATATCTGGGTGAGCTTCTTGAAGAGCTTTAACACCTTCTGGAGCAGCTACTAGACAGATAAATTTGATATTAGCTGCACCGCGTTTTTTAAGAGAGTCAACTGCCAAGATTGCAGAACCACCAGTTGCAAGCATTGGGTCTACAACAAAGATTTGACGTTGATCGATATCTTCTGGTAATTTCACAAGATATTCAACGGGTTGCAAAGTTTCTTCGTCACGGTACATACCAATGTGACCAACTTTAGCCGCTGGAATAAGGCTCAAGAAACCATCAACCATACCGATACCAGCACGTAGGATAGGAACAATTGCCAATTTTTTACCAGTCAATTGTTTTTGAGTTGTTTTTGTGATAGGTGTTTCAATTTCAACATCTTCCAAAGGAAGGTCGCGAGACACTTCATAACCCATAAGCATTGCGATTTCGTTAACCAATTCGCGGAAATCTTTAGTTGAAGTTGTTGTGCGACGTAAAATTGACAATTTGTGTTGGATTAGCGGATGTGAGATAACTTGGAATTTTCCCATGATTGTACTCCTTTATACTGAATTTAGTCTAACCTTACCAATTATAGCAGAAAATAAGGAAATTTGCTAAAAATTTATGACGAATGTCACATTTTTATCCAAAATTGCCAAAAACATCACAAAAAAAGCAGGCTTCAGCCCGCTTTTCTTATTTTCCAAAGACTTCAGCAATACGCTTGCTAGCTTCCTTAATGGTTTCAAAAGGCGTCGCAGCATTCAAGCGTGCAAATGTCTTTCCTTCTTTACCAAAATGCGCCCCATCATTTAAGACCACTTTGGCTTCTTTTTGCAATTTTTCCCCAAGTTCAGGTTGCTTAATGTCATAGGCAGAGAAATCTAACCAGACCAAATAGGTTCCTTCTGGCTTCATGACCTTGATTTTAGTATGCTTTTCGAGATAATCTGTCAGATAATCTACATTTTCTTCAATCACTTTTTTGAGTTCTTCTAACCAAGGTTTACCATATCTAAAAGCTGTTTCAGTAGTAATCATACCAATGGTTGGAACTTCGTGCTGGTTATTTGCCAACTGCACACGCTGAAATTTTCGACGAAGGTCTGGATTTTGGATAATCGCAAAGCTGTTTTTAGTTCCAGCAATGTTAAAAGTTTTTGTAGCTGAGGCCAAAACAATGGCAAAATCTTTGAAAGAGTCATCAACAGTATTGAAGGAATGATGCTTGTGACCAAAGAGCGCTAAATCTTGGTGAATCTCATCCGAAATTAAAATCACACCGTGTTTGCGACAGAGGTCTCCAAGTTTTTGCAACTCATCACTTGACCAAACGCGTCCGCCAGGATTATGTGGACTACAAAAAACATAAAGTTTAACTTGATTTTCTACGATGTCTTTTTCCAGTTGATCAAAATCAATCTCAAAATGCTCATTTTTAATCTGCAAAGAATTTTCAACTAATTTACGATCATTAAGACGAATGGTTCTGGCAAAAGGATAATAAACTGGCGAATTAATCAAAACTGCATCACCTTTTTCAGTAAATGCCTGAATGGCTACCGAAATGGCAGGTACAACACCATCAATAAACGAAATATCTTCTTTATTAATTGCATAGCCGTGCTCTTCTTTTTCCCAATCAATGACAGCTTGGTAAAGAGAATCTTTAAAATAATTATAGCCAAAAATGTGTTCTTGACCGTAATCAATGATAGCTTGTTTGATTTCTGGAACTGGCAAGAAATCCATATCTGCCACCCATAACTGAAGCAAATCGGGATTGTTTTCTGAGCTCTGCCATTTGTAAGTAAATTGTTTCAAACGATTTGGTCTAGTTGTAAAATCATATTTTCCCATACTATCCCTCCAAAGCATTTTTTAAGTCGTCAATCAAATCCTCAACATCTTCGATACCGATTGACAAGCGCAGCAAATCATTCGTCAAACCATAAGATAAGCGAACATCCTCTGGAATATCGGCATGGGTTTGTGTTCTTGGATAAGTAATCAAGCTTTCCACACCACCAAGACTTTCTGCAAAGGTAATGATTTGAAGGTTATTGATGATGTGAGGAATTTTTTCTTCATCAACTACTTTAAAAGAAATCATACCACCTTTTCCAGTATAAAGCACTTCTTTAACAGCTGGTGAGTTTTTCAAATACTTCACAATAGCATGAGCATTCTCAGTAGCTTTTTCCATGCGAAGTTTGAGCGTCTTAAGTCCTCGCATCAGCATGTAAGAATCAAAAGGAGATAGGGTTGGTCCTGTCGTATTAAGGTTATAAAAGAGCTTATCATAAATGACTTGATCGCTGGTAATCACCACACCAGCCAATACGTCATTATGCCCTGCTAAATATTTCGTCGCTGAATGCACCACGATATCCGCACCAAGAGCAATCGGATTTTGGTAAATCGGACTATAAAAGGTGTTATCTACCACTAACTTAGCACCATTTGCATGAGCAACTTCAGCAACTTTAGCGATATCAAATTCAATCATCAAGGGATTGGTTGGTGTTTCAAGATAAACAATATCTGTCTCTTCGGTGATTGCATCTAGAAGCTCCGCTTGAGTATTAGCATAAGAAAAAACAAAGCGTCCTTCTTTTTCTTTGTCATTAAACCAGCGAAAAGAACCGCCATACAAATCACGCGCGGCAACCACTTTTGCTCCTACTGGAAAAATTTCAAGCGCT
This sequence comes from Streptococcus sp. KCJ4932, assembly GCF_004352745.1. NCBI lineage: Bacteria > Bacillati > Bacillota > Bacilli > Lactobacillales > Streptococcaceae > Streptococcus > Streptococcus sp. KCJ4932. The sequence goes on from NZ_SJWW01000001.1 coordinate 119,211, forward strand.
AAAACAATGGCACTCATACCTGATGACGTCGCTAAAGCATAATCAGCTTTTTCAATTGCTGCAAGGGTCTTTTCAAGGGTTGCACGGGTTGGATTTTTAGTTCTCGTGTAATCAAAGCCCGTTGATTTTCCAAACTCTGGGTGCTGATAGGTGGTTGAAAAATGAATCGGTGCTGCAAGAGCTCCCGTTGCTTCATCCGACTTAATACCAGCATGGGCTAAAATAGTAGCCAATCGACAGTCACTTTTCATAATAATTCCCCTTCTCATCTCAAAACATAACGTTCATTCAAAATTTATAGACTATATTCTAACATTTATTCTCAAAAATTAGTGTGCTTTTGCTATTCTAATTCCTGATAGTTAGCTATAAGAAAAAACTATAACTTATTGAATGAAAAACAGCCCAATGGGCTTGATTCGCTCCTCTATTTCTAGGCTCATGAAAAAACAGCCTACTGGGTTTAATTCGCTCCTCTATTTCTAGGCTCATGAAAAAACAGCCCACTGGGCTGTTTTTTTATTCTAAATGGAGTTTTTTACGTAGTGTTTTTGCTTTATTACCGATTAATTTATCAAGTAAATGTGTTGCTAAGGCTAAGAATCCATAGACAGCAACTCCAAGTGCTCCCATAAGAACAAGGTAAATCACACTACCAAGACGAGTGGTTGGACTGATGATAAAGTGAAGTCCAAATGTTCCTAGTGCAACAACAATTCCCATGATAGCCGTCAAAATGCAAACTAATAGAATGCCACGCCACAAGGCTTTACGATTAAACTGTGTTACAGCATGAATTTGATTGAACATCAAAATAATTGGAATCATCAAGCCAATTGCTGTTGATAAAAGTGGTCCATATGCTTTGAATAAAAAGATAAACGGCACTTGTAAAACAATCTTAACTACCAAACCATAAGCAAAATAATTGATGGCTTTGCGATTTTCAAAAAGAGCTTGTAGCATTGGTGCAAGCAAACTATAAAGAGCTAAGAAAATAACTTGAATCAAAGCTACAACAAATAGCCATAGGGCATCATTATTTGGTGCACCATAGAAAAGAGTGTAAAGTGGCTGTGCCAAAATAATAGCTCCCATCATTGCCGGCAAAAGCACCATGCACAACATCTGCAAACTATTAATCACCAAATGAGCAGCAGCTTTTTTATCTTTATTAACAAAATTCTCTGTCAAAAGCGGAATTCCTGCACCACCGATAGCAGTCGCAAGCGAGATTAAAATCATTGTTACCTTGTTTGGGTTACTTGATAAGTAAGCATACAAGATTTGCAATTCTTTCAAACTATGTGAAGTGAAAAGTTTCATTGAGTTAATGAAAGACCATTGGTCAACCAATTGGAATAATTGGATGGCTGCACCCGTAATGATAAATGGGATAGCTTCTTTTACGGTTTCAATGATAATGGCATTAGCATCAATGTCAATTTCCTCAGTTTCCTTCGCTAAAATAGCTTGAAGTTTTCCTTCCTTCCAAAGGAAGAAAATCAAAACCATGACGCTGGCAATCATTCCAATGAAAGCTGCAAATGTTGATTGAACAACCGCTGAAACGTAATCTCCAGAACCAATTTTCATAATCATGAAGGCTGTCAATAACATCCAAATCACGCGGATGACTTGTTCAGCGATTTGGCTCATGGCATACGGTTTTAAATTATTAAACCCTTGGAAGAAACCACGAAGCACACTCATTGATGGAAAAAGTAAAACTGCCCAAGACAGACTCTTCATGACGCGAATCAAATCGTCGCCACCACCACTCCAAGCAGCTTGAATTGGTGCTCCAAGATACATAATAGCCGCAAAAATAAAGCCGAGTACCAAGGTTAATTTTAAAATTTTACGTAAGAGATAATAGCTTGTCTCTTCCTGACCAAGCGTATTATACTTAGACACTTGCTTAGCTATTGCCACGGGAATCCCTGCTGTTGAAATAAGTAGGAATACCGCATAAATATTGTAGCCCATTCCAAAAAGTGCATTGGCTTGTTCAGCATGAGTCCCCATCCAAGCATACCAAGGAATAATGTAGAAGGCACCCAAGAGACGACTGATGAAGTTTGAAGCTGTTAACCAAGCAGCTCCACGCACCATCTGCTGTTGCTGTGTCACGTTTGTTTTGTTTTCAGACATAGTATTCTTCCTAATTTTAAAAATAAGCGTTACATTTTATTATAAACTTTTGCTTGTGACTTGTAAAACATAGACATTAAGTCTAAAATAGAGTGTATGATTACACTTGAAAAAACCCTCGAAATTCTGAAAAAAGACCATAATTTCCGCGAAATCATCTTCCACAATCAATACAGCCTGACTTGGAAAGAAAATCCTAGCTTTTCAAAAATCAGTTTTGACAGTCGTGATGTCGACAGTTCAACACTTTTCTTTGCTAAAGGGGCAACTTTTAAAAAAGAATACCTTGAACAAGCTATCCAAAAAGGCTTACCTTTTTATGTCAGCCAAGTTGATTACGAACTTGATATTCCTGCGATTATCGTAACAGATATCAAAAAAGCCATGAGCCTGATTGCTATGGAATTCTACGGTCACCCCGAAGAAAAACTAAAAATCATTGCCTTTACTGGAACTAAAGGGAAAACAACTGCGGCTTACTTTACTTACAACATTTTGAAACAAAGCCACAAACCAGCCATGTTTTCAACAATGAACACAACGCTTGATGGTAAGACATTCTTCAAATCAAAATTAACCACACCTGAAAGTCTTGACCTCTTCAAGATGATGGCAACTGCTGTTGATAATGGCATGACTCACCTCATCATGGAAGTATCTAGCCAAGCTTATCTTGTTGATCGTGTTTACGGCTTAACTTTTGATGTAGGAGCATTTCTCAATATCAGCCCAGACCACATTGGACCGATTGAACACCCAACATTTGAAGATTACTTCTATCACAAACGTCTGTTGATGGCAAATAGCAAAGCTGTTGTTGTCAATGCTGGTATGGATCATTTTAAAGTCGTTGCTGAGCAAGTGGCTGACCTTCCACATGATTTTTACGGTAAGGATTCTGATAATACTATCGAAAATGGCAGAGCTTTTGACTTTGACGTGACAGGAAAACTGGCTGGACACTATGACATCCAACTCATTGGTTCCTTTAACCAAGAAAATGCACTAGCTGCAGGTCTTGCTTGTCTTCGTTTAGGAACAAGCCCTGAAGACATCAAAAAAGGAATCGCTGAGACAAGCGTACCAGGTCGTATGGAAGTCATTACTCAGGCAAATGGCGCTAAAGTTTTCGTTGACTACGCTCACAACGGTGATAGCCTTGAAAAATTATTATCTGTTGTTGAAGAACATCAAACTGGAAATCTTCACCTCATTCTTGGCGCTACTGGTAATAAAGGTGAAAGTCGTCGTGCAGATTTTGCGCGTGTTATCAATGCTCATCAAAATCTCAATGTCATCTTAACAGCTGACGACCCGAACTACGAAGACCCACAAGCTATTGCAGACGAGATTGCCAGCCAAGTCAATCGACCACTTGAAATCGAAGTCGACCGTGAAAAAGCTATCGCAAAAGCTATGTCACTCACTCAAACCGCTGATGATGCGGTTATCATTGCTGGTAAAGGTGCTGATGCTTACCAAATCGTTAACGGTGAACGCACAGCTTATGCTGGTGATATGAACATCGCCAAAAAATACCTTAATTAAAACGATTACAATTACTATTTAGAATTATTCTAATTAATTAAAATTTTATAAAAATATTTTTAAAAAAGGCTTTTCAGAGGCCTTTTTTCTTGTTACAATGAAAAAACAATTCTCGATTTTTTTGAGACTTGTAACTACATTCATTTTTTCGAGAAAGGAGGCCACCATGTCAGAAATTCGTGCTAAACATATCTCTATCGCTTATGATGATAAAACGATTATTCAGGATTTATCAACCAAGATAGCTGACGGGAAAATCACTACAATCATCGGGGCAAATGGCTGCGGTAAATCAACCTTACTAAAGGCTTTGACGCGGATTCAAGCGGTAAAAACTGGGCAAATCTTAATTGACGGCAAAGCCATCGCTGACTTGCCAACCCAAGAAATTGCAAAGCAAATTGCCCTGCTCCCACAAATGCTTGAAGCTACTGAAGGCATTAGCGTCTATGAACTCGTATCCTATGGACGTTTTCCTCACCAAAGTTATTTTGGGCAATTAACCGATGAAGACAAGGCTAAGATCAAGTGGGCAATGGAAATGACCAAAATCACTGACCTTGCTAATAAAAAAGTCGATGCTTTATCAGGTGGGCAACGCCAACGTGTCTGGATTGCCATGGCATTAGCTCAAGATACTGAGACGATTTTTCTTGATGAACCGACAACTTACCTAGATATGAATCATCAATTGGAAATTTTGGAATTGCTGAAAAAACTTAACCAAAAAGCCCATAAAACCATCATCATGGTTTTGCACGATTTGAATTTATCAGCGCGTTTTTCTGATAACTTAATTGCCATGAAAAACGGTGCTATTTGCTATCACGGTCAGGTTGAAGAGGTTATGACAACTGACATTTTAAGAGATATTTTTAGCATCGAGGCACGGATCGTTCGAGATCCGATTCATAACTGTCCTATTTTGCTGACTTATCAGCTCACATAAATTTCAGGAGACCTTAGACATGAAAAAGTTTTTTGTCGCTTTAACAACATTTCTAGCAACGCTTATGCTGGTTGCTTGTCAAAATAACTCATCAACTTCAGATAGTACTGAACTATCAAGCATGCCTAAAATCACAGGATTTTCTTATCAAGGCGATATTCCTAAAAATCCTAAAACAGTCGTTAACTTTGCTTACTCTTACACTGGCTACCTTCTTGAACTAGGTGTCAATGTCTCAAGTTACTCACTAGATTTGGAGAAAAATAGCCCTGCTTTTGGAAACAAATTAGCTGACGCGGTGAAATTAACCTCAGATGATACCGAAGCAATTGCTGCGCAAGAACCAGACCTTATCATTGCTTTTTCAACTGATGAACACCTCAAGGAGTTAAAAGATATTGCTCCCGTCTTAGTCATTGAATATGGTAAGAGCGATTATCTTGAAATGATGACTAACCTTGGAAAAGTCTTTGACAAAGAAGACAAAGCTCAAAAATGGCTTGATAATTGGAAAACAAAAACCGCTAAAGCTAAAGAAGAGCTTGCACCATACCTTGATGCCTCAACAAGCTTCACTGTTATGGATTTTTATGACAAAGCTATCTACCTCTATGGTAATAACTGGGGACGTGGAGGCGAATTGATTTACGATTCACTTGGCTTTTCTGCTCCTGAAACTGTTAAAAAAGATGTCTTCTCAGCTGGTTGGTTTGGTATTTCACAAGAAGTACTTGCCGATTATGTCGGTGACTACCTTGTGCTTAATGTCAGCCAAGATACCAAAGACGCTGCTGCTTCCTTAAAAGAAAGTGATGTTTGGAAAAATATTCCAGCGGTTAAAAATCAAAAAGTACTTGAAGTTGATGAAAATCTCTTCTACTTCTCTGACCCAATGTCACTTGATAAACAATTAGAAACTTTCACAGCAGCCATTAAAAAAGCCAACAGCTGATGATTATGACTCCCTTCTCTGAAAAAGGAAATCTCATGAAAGAAGCTAACTTTCTTATTCAGAAAAATAAGCCAAGTCGTCCTTGGCTTGTTTTTTTCAGCATTGCAATACTTTTTATTCTGGGCTGTTATTTAAGCCTGCGTTTTGGGGCGGTTGCTTACACTAATCAGCAAGTCCTCAGTGTTTTAAGAGCACCGTTAACTGATTCAAGCCTCCAAGACGTCATTTTTGATTTGCGTTTACCAAGAATCTTTGCAGCAATATTAGTTGGGGCAGCTATGGCTCAAGCTGGCAGTATCATTCAAGGTGTGACAAGAAATCCCATTGCTGACCCTGGGCTTCTTGGAATTAATGCAGGAGCTGGGCTAGCCTTGATTGCTGGTTATGCCATTTTTGGTAGCATGCACTACAGCATGACACTCTTTCTTTGTCTGATTGGTGCTAGTCTTTCAGCTTGCTTGATTTTTGGGATTAGTTACCATCCTCAAAAAGGCTACCAACAAACCCGACTCATTTTAGCGGGAGCTATGATTTCGACTCTCTTTTCATCTTTAGGTCAAGCTTTCAGCTTGTATTTTGATTTGTCAAAAGCTGTGATTGGCTGGCAAGCTGGTGGACTCGCTCAGACCAATTGGAAAATGCTTGCCATCATTGCTCCTTTTATCCTAATTGGTCTGGTCTTAGCGCAGCTAATGGCTCATCAATTGACCATTCTCTGCCTTGATGAAACCGTCGCTAAAGCTTTAGGACAAAAAACGCTAGCTACTACCATTAGTCTGCTCAGCATTGTTCTTATTCTATCAGCAGCTGCTGTTGCTTTGGTGGGAAGTCTTGCATTTCTTGGTTTGATTATCCCTCATTTTTTAAAACTCTTTGTCGCTAAAGATTATCGTGTCATTCTTCCACTCACAGCATTTGCTGGCGCGACTTTCATGGTTTGGGTTGATTTGCTTAGTCGAGTCATCAATCCTCCAGCCGAAACACCTCTTAGCGCCATTATCAGCATTGTTGGGCTTCCTTGCTTTCTTTGGTTGGTCAGAAAGGGGGAAAATCTATGACGTCTAAGCAAAAACGAACAAGCCAATTACTTCTCCTTCTTCTTTGCTTGCTAATTGTTTTCCTGCTTTCTTTATCCATTGGTTACGTTAACACATCCTTTTTCAAAGTTCTTCAAGTCTTTTTAGGGCAAGCTGATACCACAATGTCTTTGATTGTTTTCAAAATCAGGCTTCCTCGTATCTTAGCTTGTATGCTTGGTGGGGCTTCTCTTGCCATGTCAGGAGTCTTGTTGCAAACCCTAACTAAAAATCCTCTGGCTGATTCTGGAATTTTGGGAATTAATGCGGGAGCTGGCTTAGTCATTGCTATGATGGTTGGCGTGCTAGATATCACAAATCTTACTAACCTAACACTCATGCCTTTCTTAGCCATGCTTGGTGGTTTCTTAACAATCAGCATTGTCTACGCCGTTTCTCACCGTAAAAATCAGCCAATTCAACCAACTCGCTTAATCATTTCAGGTGTAGGGATATCAAGTTTGCTTTCAGGTGTTATGGTGTCTGTCGTTGCCAATCTTGATATCGGGAAAACCGATTATGTTGTCTCATGGTTAAGTGGCAAAGTAAGCGGTGGAAACTGGCAATTACTGGCTATCATGTCACCTCTTCTAGGGATTATTTGGGGAGTGACTTTATGGCGCAGCTACCGTCTAAACATGATGATGTTTAGCCAAGAAACGAGCATCACTCTCGGTCTTGACCTAAAAAAAGAACGACTTTGGGCTCTTACGCTCTCAACATCTTTAGCCGCATTTAGCGTTGTGCTGGTGGGGAACATTACTTTTGTCGGCTTGCTTTCTGGTCACATCACGCGCCGCTTATTTGGAAATGACCACCGAATCGTCCTACCTGCTAGCATGCTGATTGGTATGATTTTAATGCTGATTGCAGATACCATCGGACGAAGCCTACTTGTCGGGACAGGTATTCCAACAGGACTGATTATTTCAGTAATTGGAGCCCCTTATTTCCTTTATCTCATGATAAAAACAGCAACATAAAAATCTGGGAACTCCCCAGATTTTTTTTGCTTTATTTACTTGTAAAAATCAACGTCTCTTTATCAAATGTCATGTTCAATTGGTATTTGCCTTGATCATTTTTGCGAATGTAATCCATTTTTTCCAAAGCTTCCACAAAAATATCTGGTCGTTTTTGAGCGACTTCGTCTTTTCTTGCAAATTTCAATAGAAAAGTAGTCATGTATTTCAAAGCGTATTGCGGATTAACATCTCCAAGCAAATCAAACAGAACTTCTTGTGCTTTTGACATTGGCAAATTCTCAGCTAGTTTGAAAAAGTAGTTAGAAAGCGTCAATTCATCTCGAACAATGCTTGTTTTTTCAACAAGAACCAAGTCATTTGTCTCATTGTCTAGACGTGTTTCAAAAGAAAGTTTCTTCAACTCAGCATATATTTGGCTCTCATCATCCACAAAAATCTGACTGTCTAAACTGATATTTTCAAGAGAGTTAAGCAATTCAAAACCAATTGTATAGCGTTTGTTATCACGGATAATATAACCTGCTTGGACATATTCCTCAATCAAACGATCAATTTTTGGCACTTCTTGAAATTTAGCTTTGATTTGACGCAAGGTCACATCATCTGTCTGATACAAAAAGTTAACTAAATCCTTAAAAAAAGTTTGTCGTGTTAATTTATCTGGATTAAAAATGATAATCATGTAATTCTCCTAAATATTGTAAATCCTCTGATTGCGATAGCTGGCTGGGATTGGTTCCTGCTTGATTTAAAGGCACAGCAAGTCCCAATTTATCGTAATAGGTCTGCCAAAAGTCTGAAATCACGTGCTGGTCATCCCCAAATTGCATGGGAATGGTCTTAAAAATTGGCAGAATTTCTGCAATATATTGCGAACAATAATAAGTGCCATTATCTGGATAAAAACTATCATTATAAGGTTTTCCAAGTAAAGCCTTGGCTGCCACCAGAACTTGGTCTGGATTGATTTTGGGATAGCGATAAACCGAAACAAGCTGTTCATGTGTAAGCAAAAACTCTCTAAGATTTTCTCTGACAACACCTTTATCTCTTGTCGCATGGTAAATCATTTGATTAAAATAAATCGCAACATGGCTGTACTGTCCTGTCGCCTGCTGGATTGCCTGGGACATGGCTTGATTATCGCGCATAAAAAGCAAGTCACCAGCTTGCAAGTCTTGTAGTTTCATATGTTAATTGTAACAAAAAACAAAGTGTCCTGCTATAAGAAGATTTGCTACGACATTTATGAGGACTTATCTTTAAAGAAATTTTTAAGTCTGTGCTATAATGCCAGTATGAAATTACTTATCCCTAACGCTAAAGAATTAAATACTAATCAAGACGCTTTTGCCAACCAAAACTTAGAATCAAAAAGCAGAGACATTCTTGAGACCATGCTAGATTACTCTGTAGAAGATTTGGCTAATTTTTACAAAATCAATCCAGTCAAGGCTGACCAGGAATGGCTGCGCTGGCAACGAATTGCTAACAAAGATGCCAGATATTACCCAGCTTGGATGCTTTACGACGGACTCATGTACCGTTACTTAAAGCGTCAAAATGTCAGCCAGACTGAGAAAGATTATCTCGATAAGCACCTTCGCATTGCAACAGCTTTTTACGGTCTAATCAAACCGACAGAACTGATTGCACCACACCGACTTGACTTTCAAGGCAATCTCAAAATCAACAATACCTCATTAAAACAATTCTGGCGAGAAGATTATGACAAAGACGTTCAAGATGATGACCTTATCATCTCACTTCTATCATCAGAATTCGAGCAGGTCTTTTCACCAAACATCCGTAAGCGCATGATAAAAGTTATCTTTATGGAAAATCGATCTGGCAAACTCAAAATCCACTCAACCATTTCTAAAAAAGGACGAGGACGCTTGGTTTCACTCATGGCTGAAAAGCAAATTGAAACACTTGATGACCTCAAAAAATTAACTTTCGACGGTTTCTCATTTGCCAAAGACCATTCAGATGACAAAACCATCACCTTTATCCGAGAGGAAGAATAAAAAGCAGACAAGAGAACTTGTTTGCTTTTTGTTTTGCTATTTTCTATAATAATATGCTTCTGCAGGAAAATCGACAAATTGTTGCCCAGCAATCAACCTTGATTGGGAAGAATCCGAATGATCTCCTTTGGGATTTTTGACACCAGTAGGGTAAACTTCAATAGCAAATCCACCGGGTGCACCGTTAGCTGCACCACATGCTAAGGTAACTGTTCCATAAGAACTTTCTCGTGGCGAACTAATATTCATTCCTTCAAGCATTCCTTCATCATTAAATTCAAAAGTTTGCCCTCTACCATTTTCCCATGTTCCAGCTAATGATGTATAATCTCCATTAAGTATCTGATTAACATCTAAATCATCAGAATTTGCTTGTTCAGATACTAATGGTTGCCAATCAAGTACACTAAAATTAAATGTCTCTTTATTTTTTACATCAAAGTAATCCGTTAATTCTACATCTTTACCAATCGGTACATTAGTACTTTTTACAATATCAACACCACTATTATCTCTTCTTAATTGATACTGGGTATCTTCCATTTCTGTTCCTGTTGACGTCCACTTAGCAGTAATAATCGTTCCATCTGTGTAAATATTTGCAGCTTCTCGATAACCACCACTTGATGCAACATAACTTTGTGCCAAATAGTCAGCTACTCCGTTATTATCATAATAAAGAGCCGCAAATTCAACTGTTTCCGTAGACTCCCAGTATCGTCCAGAAAATAGTTCATCCTGACCATTCCCATCGATATCATAATAAGCGTAATGCGTCGCTGGAGTATCACTTGTATCATTTCTAAGTTTTTCTAACACAACATCATAAATGCTATTATCACTAACTCTTTTTTTATCAGATGCCGAAGTAGATGAAGATGAGCCAGTATACCAATTTCCTGGTACTTTCTGATTACTATTTTTCTTAGAACATGCACCTAAAACTAATAAAGTAATAACAATTAATAGAATTCTCTTTTTCATTTATAATTTCCTTCCATGTTATTGACGATAATAATAGTAATCATTAGATAAATGATAAACACCATTCTGAGTTGGTACAATTCGTGCTTTAGAAATATCAGACTTATCTCCTGATGGATTTTTAAACCCAACTTTAAATAGTGCCAATAAACCACCAGTGAAACCATTCCCCATTCCTATATAAGGAATGCCATCATTTTCATATCTAAAAACACCTTGCAAGCTTTCTTCACCTGTGTTCCCATTTACTGTACTAGTAACAGATCCATCAGCTCGAATAACAAGAGTATCACCTTTTCCGTTACGCCATGTTCCGGCAAGCGATTCGTAGTTTTCATCCTTTATCTCTTCCAAATTAATATCATTGGCTGATTCTAGCTCAGCATCATAAGCTAATTGAGTTTTTAGAGCACCAGACCAAGCATAACATTTCTGACCATCAATATTAACTTCCCACCAAGTTGAGTTATCATCAACTGATTCTCCACTAACATAATCTAATACTTGAAGAATATCACCCTTTTGTTTTTTAGTAACAACATCAGCTGATAAGCTTGGTTTTAAACGTAAGTTCAATACATCTACACTAACAACGTAGTTAGCTTTTTCAGGTTTAGCATGAAAATAAACTTGTAATGCTGATTTTACCTCTTCATCTGTTGTTAATACTTTATTACCATCATCATTAGTATAACCATAAAGCACTACCTTGGTTTCATCTTTTACAGAATTAACGTTGCCATTAACACGTTGAAGTTCTTGAACAGGAATATCTATCGTGATTTTAACACTTGGAACAAGTTCTACTCGACTAGGTTCTTCTCCATTTACAGTCATATTTCCTGATGTAACATAAGTTTGTACAGTATTAGAATCCTCATAATCTTCGATTGTATACTGTCCTTTTAAAGGATTTCCAGCATTAAATGCCATCAATTCTGCGCCAGCTCTACATAAAGTTGCAGTACCATCATTATTCAAGACTATCCCACATGTCATCAAGGTTGAAGCATTTGATGCAACATAATAATAACGATAATTTAAAAACCAATCAGAATAATCTTTTTTCTCTTTTGTTACATTCTTAGACTCGACAACTTCTCTTGTGCCATGGCTTGTTTTTCCTTTACTATCATTTGATTGTTGATGACACCCAATTAAAATAAAGCAACAAAATAAAAAGATGACTTTTTTCATATTAATATCTTTAATTTTTTATCTCCTCAATATACAAAGCATACAAAAAGGCGACTTACATCGCCCTTTTGTTATCCTATCACTTTTGATTAAGCGTTAAAGCTTTCTGTCAATTGTGGAACAACTTGTTTTTTACGTGAAACTGCACCAGCAAGGAATGCGTGGTTGTTTTCAAGTTTGAAGTTGAAGGCAGCTTCAACTTTATCCATATTAGCACCAAGTGCCAAAATTTCTGAGTTTGAGTTAAGGATATCAGTAATCATAAGAACAAAGTCAGAGTAACCGTTAGCAGAGATAGCAGCAGTCATTGCAGCTTCGATTTCTGCTTGACGTTCAAGAACTTCGTTGATATCAACTGTGTTAACTTGTGCAACACGAACTTGGTTTCCGTTAAGTTCGAATGATTTAGCATCGATGTCGATCAATTCTTCAGCAGATTTTGTTGCCAAGTTTGTACCAGCTTTAAGCAATGCCAAACCGTATTCTTCAAGGTTAACACCTGCGATTTCTGCCAAGTCAGCAGCAACAGCTGGGTCAGTTGCGTGAGTTGTTGGTGATTTAAGAAGAAGTGTATCTGAAATCAAACCAGACAAAAGCAAACCAGCCATTTCTTTAGGAATAGCAACACCGTTTTCTTTGTAGAGACGGTAAACGATTGATGAAGCTGAACCAACTGGTTCTAAACGCATGTAAAGTGGGTTAGCAGTTTCAAAGTTAGAAACACGGTGGTGGTCAATAACTTCAACAACTTCAACATCGCGGATATCTGAGATTGATTGTTGGAATTCGTTGTGGTCTGTCAAAATAACTTGGTCAGCACCTTCAGCTTTTGCTGATTCGACAACGCGTGGTGCTTCTACACCAAAGTAGTTCAATGCAAAAGTTGTTTCTTCGTTTGGAGTTCCAAGAGCAACAGCTTCAGCATCTACACCAAGTTCACGTTTCAAGTATGCGTATGCGATTGATGAACCAAGCGCATCAGAGTCTGGATTTTGGTGACCAAAAACTAAAATTTTAGACATGTTTTTTACCTCATAATAATTATTTATTCTTATTTTAGCAAAATTTAAAGGAGATAGCAAAGCTAGCAGGCTCTTTTAAGCCATTATTCCAACAAAAAAGCACCTTTATCAACAAGCTCTAGTACTTAATGATAAAAATGCTTTCATTTTTAGTCTATTTCTTTCGTTTCTTTTACAGAATCTTCCTGAGTATTTTCTGAATCTGTCGTAAGAGTTTCTGATGTTTTTTCAGAAACATGGTCTTTTTTATCTAACTTTTCCTGTTCTAAAGCAAGACGTAAAAGACGTTCTTCTTCCTCACGATTTTCTTGATTGCGAATAGCTTCTTGGCGTTTGCGGTAAGCCATATATTTTCGGCTATTATCCACAATGTGCAAATTCTTAATGCCTTTAACTAGTAAGCGCCAGATAACAGAAATCAAGGATTCTAGTAAAAGTAATAATTCAATCACAACCACACCAAGCAAACTCCATGCCATAAAAAGTGTGACCAAAAGTTGTGAAAAAATCTTCTTTAGATTTCCTAAGTCGTTATTATGAATGGATAAAGTTTCCAAGAAAAGATTAAGAATGCCTTGTAAAAGCCCAGACTTAACAGATTTATCACTACTTATATCCATTTCTCCTTGGCTTGGCATCACTAAGACAATATCACCATCTTGGATATAATCAACTCTATCCCCTAGTGCGATATCAAAATCAAATAAGTCACGCGCTAATTTTTTAATCTTGCCATCTTGCGTTAAATAAACGAAGTGATCGTCAAATTTTAAAACTTTGTAACTGTTCATAGTGTCCACCTTGTGATAGAGCTTATCAAAGATTCATCCCAATGTCAATAGTCAACCTGTCTAGTGATGAATGCGTTTCATGTAGTCTGTGTAAGACTCCGTGTGCATAAGCTTTTTGGCATTTTGGACACGTTCTCTAGTCGGTGGTTTAACTCCTTCAAGGGTATAAGGAATTCCCAATTCACGCCACTTGAATTCACCTAGAGTATGGTAAGGCAAAATTTCAAATTTATCCACATTTTTTAGCGTTGCTACAAATTTTCCTAGCTCAATTAAGTCTTCATCAAAATCGGTCAATCCTGGAACCAAGACATGACGAATCCAGACTGGGACACCTTTATCAGACAAATAGCGTGCAAAAGCTAGAATATTAGTATTGGGTTGACGTGTTACAACAATGTGTTGTTTAGGATTGATTTCTTTTAAATCTAAAAGAACTAAATCCGTCACAGCTAGTAACTTATCCACAATTTCGTGATATTCAGGCGTATCTCGGAATGTAAACCCACACGTATCAAGCGTGCAATGAATTCCTAATTCTTTAGCTTTGGTAAAAAGGGCTGTTACAAACTCAATTTGCAACATGGCTTCACCACCTGAAACGGTAATCCCACCATTTTCACCCCAGAAGTGTCGGTAACGCAAGGCTTCTGCCAAAACATCGTCAACAGTGCGTTCACGAGAATTATTCGTCTCTAATGCCCAAGTATCTGGATTGTGACAATATTGGCAACGCATCTTGCAGCCTTGCATAAAAATGACAAAGCGAACACCAGGACCATCCACAGAACCAAAACTTTCTGTTGAATGAATCATTCCTGTCACTTTTCCGTAATCTATTTCAGTCATTTTCTATCATCCTTTGTAACCGTTTTTCTAATTTTCATTATACCATTTTCCAGAGAAAAGATGGTGATAAAAAAGCCAGTAAAACAGCTCTTATATATCAGTTTTTTAAGTCAATCAAGGCGTTAAGCCATCACATCAATCTATTGAAAAAAGACTAAGCTAAAAGCTCAGTCTTCCTCAGGAGTCTGTTCTATATCAGAAATCACAACTTTCAATTTCGTCACACGACCATCTTTTACTTTATCATTTGTTAAAACAAGGTGTTTTTCTTTTGAATCAACTTCAAAGCTTTCACGACTATCCTGACTTGGAATGTTACCAACCCCTGTCAAATAGAATCCAGCAATAGTATCGACATCATCACTGTCTAAATCAAGGTCAAAGTAATCATTGAAATCATTCAAGGTCATTGTTCCAAGGACAATATACGTATCCTCACCAATTTCACGAACACATTGTTCTGCTTTATCTGTCTCATCGTCAATTTCACCGACAATTTCTTCAAGCAAATCTTCAAGGGTTACAATCCCAGCAACACCACCGTATTCATCAAGCAAGATTGCCATTTGATTTTGAGTGTTTCGCAATTGACGCAACAAATCATCAACGAAAATCGTTTCAGGAACAAACAAAGGTTCTTGCAAGATTTTACGCAAGACAATATTGTCAAATCCTTCGCTGAAACCAGCAGCTAACAAACGTTTTGTGTGAAGGACACCAATAATCTTATCCTTGTCATCATCATAGACGGGAATACGTGAAAAATGTCTTTTCAGAATTTCTTGAATGTTTTCTTGCGTGTCATCATTGATGTCAATCATGAAAGCATCTGTACGTGGTACCATAACTTCACGCGCCATCAATTCATCAAGTGAGAAGACACCTTGAAGCATTTCAATTTCTTCTGCATCCAAAGTCTCTTCACTATTTGTCAGCATGTATTCAATCTCGTCACGTGTCATTTTTTCATCGGCATCGTCAAATGTCATTGGTGTGATACGTGACAAAAGATTGGTTGAGGCTGATAATAACCAGACAAATGGGCTAACCAATTTCCCAATAAGGATAATGACTGGAGCTGAAATAACCGCCAAGTTTTCCTTAAGGTTCATGGCAATACGTTTTGGGTAAAGTTCCCCAAGAACGATCGAAATATAAGTCAAAAAGACAAGTGAAATCACGCTACCAGCTGTTTTTGCCCAGACATAATTTCCAAACCAAGAGGCAATCACGCCACCAAGTGATGCTGACAAACTAGCCCCTTGCAACAGCCCAATAAAAGTAATCCCAACCTGAATCGTTGATAAAAAGTTATTTGGTTTTTCTAGGACAGACAAAAGACGGATATATTTTTTATTTCCTTCTTCTGCTTTTTGTTCAACACGTGAACGATTTAAAGACACTAAAGCCATCTCAGAAGCTGAGAAAAAGGCGTTTAATAAGGTCAAAATTAACAATAAAACAAATTGCAATACTAAATTCTGACTCGGGTCTTCCATATAAATCTTACTCCTCTTCTATCTCAAATAGGTTTTAATCACCTATATTCTATTCTTAATACAGTGACTACATTATAGCATATTTTCGAATTAAAGTACCAAACAAATACTGCAAGCATCGACTATCTTTCTTCTATATAAAAAACCCAGTTACATAAACTGAGTCCTTTTCATATTTCCTTAGTTCAAGGTCAACACATCATCACCAGCTTGTACGGTTGTACCAGCAGGAGCTTTCATCACAAAGTCATTAAAGACATGTGAATTTGTGACAGTGACAATAACCGTATCATCAAGTCCAGCTTTTTTGATTGCTGGATCCCAGAATTCAATCAATTTATCACCTTTTTTAACATGGTCTCCTTCAACCACATAAGAGACAAATCCTGTTCCTTTTAGTTTCACGGTTCCAATACCAATGTGAATCAACAAGACAATACCATCTTCAGAAACCAAACCAACAGCGTGACGAGTGGTAAAGACTTGACGAACCATTGCATCAAAAGGCGCATAAACACAACCATCGCTTGGTTTAATGGCAAATCCTTTACCAAGCCCTTCTTTGGCAAAGATTGGGTCATCTACATCTGATAAGTCAATCAATTGACCTGCAATTGGAGCTGAGATGTTAAGACCACCATCTGTTTCGACCTCGTCTTCGATGTATTCATGTCCCCAAGTACGTTCAAGTTCTTCAACAATTTCAGCGTGTTTTTCTTCAGTTAATTTAACACGGAAGAAGAAAACCAAACTACTTAAAATAATCAAAGCAAATGGTAAAGCAAAGACATGAAGTTTGAAAGAAATGATTCCTGCTTTTGTAATGGAATCAGCTGTCGCACCCGTTGTCATCCCAGCAGCAACCGCTGCTGCACCAATGACAAGGTTTGAAATAGCCCCGCCAAATTTATCCAACAAAGGACGAACTGACAAGGTCAAAGCTTCATCACGGTGACCAAGTTTCCATTGACCATATTCCACACAGTCTGTGATAATCATCAAGACCACTAGAAAAACAAGAGGTTGGGGAATAAAGAATAATTCAGCAGCAAGTAAAACAAGAGCTAGTGATGTTCCAGCTACTGAAAAGAGCCCAATACCACAAAGCATCACAGCGATACAAGCAAAGAACAAATTACGACGATTCAATTTTCCAGCTAATTGTGGGAAAAGAGAAACGGAAAGCAAACCGACAACTGTATTAATCGTACCTAAGATTGAAAATTGAGCGGCGTGTCCCATGATGTAAGTGAAGTAATACAATTCAGACGCATTTAAAATACTAATCCCAGTTGTATACAAAACATATGACAAAGCAATCGCCATTAATTGGTCGTTTTTAGTTAAGACTTTAAGAACATCTTTAAAGCTTGTTTTTTCGGTATTTTTACGAAGGTCAGACTCGATTTCATGTGTACCAAAGGCTACGGCAAGTACTGTCAAAACACCCAGCAAAGCCACAATAAAGGCAAACCAGAACCAACCACGGTTATCTCCCGCACCACCATTACGATGAAGTGAGAAGAAAAGAACGATTGGCATAATCACAACACCGACAATATTAGCACCGATTGTTGAACCAATACGAGCAAAAGTTGCTGTTTTTTCACGTTCTTCAGAGCTAAATGATAGTGCTGGAACCATTGACCAAAAACCAATATCTTTAAAAGAATAAAAAATATCCATCGTGATATAGATGAAAGCAAAAATAATCAAGTAAAGCACTGGATTTGTCTTGTTAAGTCCACCCATATCAGTAAATAAAATCAATAAAGCAAGTGAGCTGATTGTACCACCAGCTACTACCCATGGTTTAAATTTTCCCCAGCGTGTCTTTGTATTGTCAATCATATTTCCAATAAAAGGGTCAATAATCAATTCAACAATACGCAAACCTGCGATAATCTGAGTGATATACAAAACCATGCGATTATTTTGTGCTGCATCACCTGTATTAAATAAGTGTGAGGTAATAAAAGTGATGAAGTATGTTGACAAGGTCGCATAAAAAATATCGTGACCAAATGCCCCAAAAGCATATGAAATGCGTGAAGTAGCTGCAGATTTTTTCAAATCTTTGCTTGCATGAGTCGTTTGATTCATAGAACTCTCCTTCTTCTAACAACTTTGTTTTTTGATTACATGATTATAGTAAACGCTTTCCTAAACAAAGTCAATAAGTTTTAGTAAAGTTTTACTAATTTTTAGTTTTATTTATCAAACTATTTCAGAAATAAATATCTAAATTTTCTGAAAAATGATATAATAACTATCAAATACTTGACGGAGGTTCTCCTATGATTCAACTTTCTTTAACCAATGTTAGTCTAGAACGACAGAATAAAAAACTCTTGAATAATGTCACTTGGCAAGTCAACAAGGGCGAACACTGGGCAATTCTTGGACTTAACGGCTCTGGCAAAACATCCCTTCTAAAACTCATCACAGCAGAATATTGGACCAGCCAGGGAAATGTGGAAGTTCTTGGAAATCAATTTGGCGGCACAGATATCAGTAATATGCGTACCAAAATTGGTATCGTTGGCTCTTTCATCGCCGAACGACTCTCCCCACACATGCTAGCTGAAAAAATCGTCCTAACCGGAAAATACAAATCAAGCATTCTCTACACAGAATACGGCGAAAAAGAACTTGAAGAAGCTAGACAAATGCTCATCTCAATCGGAGGTGAACATCTGCTTGGACGTATTTACGCAAGCCTTTCACAAGGTGAAAAGCAACTTCTTCTCATTGCTCGCAGCCTTATGGAAGAACCTGAGATTTTAATTCTCGATGAAGCAACCAGTGGACTTGACCTTTTTGCACGCGAAAAATTGCTGACGCAAATTGAGCAAATCACTAGTTTGCCAAATGCGCCAACTATTATCTATGTTACTCACCATGCTGAAGAAATCACACGTTCTTTTACCCACGTTCTTCTCCTCAAAAAAGGAAACATCATCGCCAAAGGACCAAAAAATGAAGTTCTGACTGAAAAGATTTTATCTGATTTTTATGACCAACCAGTCTCAATCGTACCGCTCGGTGATGACCGCATTTACATCAAACCTGAATTTAAGTAGTGAAAAACCTCTATGAGTAATCATAGAGGCTTTATTTATTAACGTAATTTTTCAACCATTACCAAAAATGGTGGTTGGTGAATTTGGTTAAGAGGTTTGTAAAGCATGGTTGCAAACTCTTTTTGGTCGAGCGCTGAAATAAACTCTAGCACTGCGTCTTTTTCCATGTCTCCACCTTCGTGACCATAATAAATCATGATGGCTAAACGCCCACCGATTTCAAGACGTTCTAAGATTTTTTCAATCGCTACAAGCGTCGTATCTGGTTTGGTAATCACTGTTTTATCAGCACTTGGCAAATAGCCCAGATTGAAAATCGCTGCGCGGATAGGCTCACCAACGTACTTGTCAAGATTTTGATGCCCATCAAGAATCAACTGTGCATTTGAAATAGCTTGTTTTTCTAAGCGTTCTTTGGTACTTTTTAAAGCTTGTTCTTGCACATCAAAAGCATAAACCTTTTTAGCATGCTGGGCTAAAAAAGCTGTGTCATTACCATTTCCCATTGTCGCATCGACAGCCACGGCACTAGTATCTAGCACTTCTGCCAAAAAATCATGCGACAAATGTAAAGGTCGTTTAATCATGATTTAGACTCCTCTTCTACCTTACAGCCTTGATAAGAGCCACGGCGTTCCATTTCTTTATCAATGGCATTCAAGACTTCCCATTTTTTGAGACTCCACATTGGACCAATCAACATATCACGCGGAGCATCTCCAGTAATACGGTGAATCACGATATTTTTCGGAATAATCTCCAATTGGTCACAAATGATGTTAACGTACTCGTCCATACTGAGCAATTTCAAACGCCCTTCATGGTAATCACGTTGCATTTTCGTACTTGTCATCAAATGAAGCAAATGAAGTTTGATACCGTCAATCTCGTTATCAGTCACACAACGTCGGACATTTTCAACCATCATCTCATGTGTTTCCCCTGGAAGTCCATTAATCAAGTGAGAAACAATCTCAACCTTAGGAGCCAATTCACGAAGACGTTTCACCGTTTTAACGTAAAGCTCATAAGTATGAGCACGGTTAATGATTTTAGACGTTTCATCATAAGTAGTCTGCAAACCAAGTTCGACAGTCACATGCATACGCTCAGACAACTCAGCAATGTAGGCAATGGTTTCATCTGGCAGACAGTCGGGACGTGTCCCGATATTAATCCCAACAACACCAGGTTCGTTAATAGCTTGTTCATAGCGTTCACGAATCACATCAACCGTGTCATGGGTGTTGGTGAAGTTTTGGAAATAAACCAAGTATTTCTTAACTTCTGGCCATTTGCGGTGCATGAAATCTATTTCTTTATAAAATTGGTCACGAATTGGAGCGTCTGGAGCCACGATAGCATCACCAGAACCTGATACCGTACAGAAAGTACAGCCACCATGCGCTACCGTTCCATCACGGTTTGGGCAGTCAAATCCTGCATCAATAGGAACTTTAAATATTTTTTCTCCAAAAATCTCGCGATAGTAATCATTTAGAGTATTGTAACGTTTTTTCATAGCTTTTATTATAACACTTTCTAAGCACGAGACAAACTCAAGTCACCTTAAAAAGACGACCTATCGGTCGCCTCTTTAATACTTAATCTTGCTTTCCTTGGAAACGCCATTCAAAACGCTTCTTATCATAAATTGGGTATACAGCTAGAGAGATAGCAAGAGCTAGCAACCAGCCACCCAAAATATCTGTTGGGTAATGGACACCTAAGTAGATACGAGAAACAGCTGTTAAAAGAGCAAGTACAACAACCAATACTTGTAGCAGACGCTTAGCCACTATTTTTGTCAAATGTTGCTCGATAATAATCATCAAACTAATAGCCACAATCATACTGGATGCCGCATGCCAACTTGGGAACGATGGCCCCATTGGTCGTTTAACCAAGAATTCCAAACTTGGTCTTGGACGATTATAAAGATACTTAAAGACTGTTGAAAAAGCCCCCATTAAAACCAAATTGCCAGCTAAAAGAAGGCCTTCCGTTTTCCAATTTTTTCGGAAATAGAAAAAGGCTGCAATGGCAAATGTATAGACAAAGACAAGCGCTTCATGACCAAAATTTGTGATGACTTTAAAGAAAGCAGTCAGATGAGCTGGTAAATCTCCACGAACGCTTAATTGAATACTTGAATCAAGTCCTGTTACAGCTTCAGGATAAAATTTTACAACATAGCCCAACATCATAAAAATCACGAGAAAGGTTGAGCCAAGTGTAAAATAGGTTTGTTTATGTTTCATGTTAATACCTTTCACAAGAATTTAGTGCAACAGTATTATTATAACGCAGTTCATTTTTTAAGCCTAGCCAAAGCCTCTAAATTCTGTGGCAAAACTGTGGCAGTTTAAACAAATGTTAAGTTCATTAGCAGATTAACTAAAAAGCCTAGGACTATGTCCCAGACCTGTCATATATTTATTTTGTTAAAATCGGTTTTAGGCATGTCCATAAGATAAAGAAGGAAATAGAGAAAATCACTCCTTCAATCAAGTTAAATGGGACAACCATTGCAAAAAGGTAATTTCCTAAACCTAGAATAGCTGAAATATCAAAGTTTGCAAATTGGGCATAAAGTGGCACCGCGTAGATATAGTTTAATACCAACATAGCCACGGTCAAACCAATCGTTCCCACAACTGAAGCCAAAACAAAAGTTTTCAAACTTGGTTTTCGATTCCAAATGAAAGCCATCGCTAACAAGAAAACTCCTAAAGCGACCACATTCATTGGCATACCAATCAAGGTGGTAACACCACCATTATTTAACATGAGTTTTAGAAGTGTTCGCAAAATCAAAATTCCAAGCGCACTTTGCAAGTCAATCATCACAAGACCAACTAAGACTGGTAAGATTGAAAAATCAAATTGCAAGAAGCTAGCTGATGGAATCAGCGGAAATTGCAAATACATCAACAAGAACGAAAGCGTCGATAAAATGGCAATATGCGCCAATTTACGTGTGTTAGTCATAGTTTCAGGCATAAAAAAGTTCCTCCAATTTTCTCAAATTGAAAGAAGGCGTTCGAGTATATTGCTGTAGCCAAAAAGCCTAAGCAAACTCTTGGTCTTCTCCCATCCAGACTTTACTGTCGGTTCTGGAATCTCACCAGATCAACTGCCAAGCAGCTCGCGGACTTTTACATTGCTCTCGTTCTCATAGCAAACAACGAGAGGCAACACCGCCGGTCGGGAATTGCACCCTGCCCTGAAGACACCCTTAGAATATCAAAAAAAATCAAGCTCTGCAATGTTTTTGGCTGAAAAAGCTTGATTTTATGCCGATTCTCCTCACTTTTTGGACTTTTATACGTCAAAAAGCAGTCCTAAAGGACTACTTTTCTTTTATTTTAGTTTATCATGCTCGTAAGTGTGGCTGAGTTCCAAATTTGAAAATGCTTGTTGGCGAAGAGCTTCGTAAACAATCATGCAGACGGTATTTGACAAATTCAAGCTGCGCACGTGTTCATCATTCATCGGAATACGAAGAGCTTTCTCTGGATTTTCTCGCATGAAGTCTTCAGGAAGTCCTTTATCTTCACGACCGAAAAGGAAATAATGATGGTTGCCATCATTGTAGTTTTCGTCAGAATAAACTTTTTCAGCGAATTTACTAATCAAGTGAACTTTCCCATCACATTTTTCCATAAATTCTTCAATGCTATCATAGAATGTCACATCAAGTTTGTCCCAGTAATCAAGCCCTGCACGTTTCATTTTGCGGTCATCAATTGGGAATCCCATCGGACGAATGATGTGTAGTGGTGTATTGGTTGCAGCACATGTTCTAGCAATATTTCCTGTATTTTGTGGAATTTGTGGTTGAAAAAGAACGACATGATTGACAGCCTTAGTAGCTTCTTCTTGGTAATCAAGTTCTTCGATATTCATAACTATTCCTCTCCGTTTTTTGACATAAAAATAAACCACACTGCCCGGAGTCAAGCTCAGCAAACAGCGTGGTTGGCGGCGATTCATTAACTTAAATCATAACAGGTTTGATTTAAACTAACGAATTCTTGTAAATTATTATAACACTTTAACATGCAAAGTCAACGTATTTAACGCGAAAATGTCACGTTTTTACAGCTTTTTTCAATGTTTTTTCGATGTAAGCCTTTTCTTTCAAAAAATTAAAAGAAGCCTTGATATGAAAGGCTTCTTAAAGATTTATTATTTCTTCAAATGATATGAATAAGTTGCAATGATAATGTCTTCATACCAACGTAAACGCGCACGGATACGTAGGCTCATTTGGTTGTGAAGCATGTTTTGCCAACTGTGTTTTGGAATGAATTTTGGAATAATAACCGTCATCGTGTGATTATTTTTCTTAGCTTCATGATTCATTTTTTGAACAAACATCATGGTTGGTTTCACAATATCACGGTAATTTGATTCAATATTGACAAAGGTAACATCTGGGAAATAGTGTTTGAATTCTTCTTCAACTTCTAAGTCTTTTTCACGTGTTTCCAAGGTTGATACGTGCATGGCAACAACCGTTTGTCCAATGCTTTTAGCATAGTTGATAGCACGAATACTTGCTTGTGTCATATTGCCGACCAAAATCAAAACCGTATTACCATCATAATGGATATTCTTAACATCATCAGTCAAACGAAGTTGCATGGCAACATTCTTGTAGTGATTCTTAATAGAATGGAACAAGAACATCAAGACAAAGATGATTGGGAAGAATGGCCAGATTTCACCAATTCTAAAAATCAATAAAATCAAAATGATGAGGTAACAAATAATTGCTCCCAAGATATTAGCCACAGAATGTTTCAAATAGCCTTGACCAAATTTGCGTTTCCAGTGAATGACCATCCCCGTTTGTGAAAGGGCAAATGGGATAAATACCCCAATGGTATAAAGCGGAATAAGACGCTCAGTTGAACCGTTAAAGATACAAAGAAGCGCAATCGCTCCAACTGCTAGGGTGATGATACCATTTGAATAGCCAAGACGTGCCCCTTTTTCCATAAAGAGGTGAGGCATGTATTTGTTCTTAGCCATGTTGAAAGATAACATTGGAAAGGCAGAAAAGCCAGTATTTGCAGCAACCGCCAAGATTAAGGCTGTTGATAATTGGAAAATGTAGAACAAAGCATTTCCGATTGTTGAATCACCAAAGATACGTTGCGCAATTTGAGCCAAAATCGTTACATGAGCTGATGGCGTAATTCCTAACCAGTAGTTTAGGAAAGTAATCCCTGCAAACATAATCCCAAGAATTAGTGACATGATGGCAAGGGTGCCAGCTGCATTTTTTTCTTTTGGTTTCTTGAAAAATGGCACCGCATTTGAAATAGCTTCAACACCAGTAAGTGAAGCTGAACCGCTGGTAAAAGCTCTCAGCAAAAGAATGATAGACACTCCTGGAACCACTTTACCAATGTGTGCTGTTGCCGTATAAGCCAAATGCCCAGTCAGAATTTGAAAAGCACCATATGCAATCAAGAATAAGATACTTACAATGAACAAATAAACTGGAATCATCAAAGATTTTGCCGATTCGCGCAAACCACGCAAATTCATAAACATCAAAGCCAAAACCAGAACAATCGAAATTTCTAAATTAAATTCCTTAATGGCTGGAAAAGCTGATGTAATCGCATCGGCACCAGATGACACCGAAACAGCTACTGTCAACATATAGTCAACCAACAAACTACCACCCGCAATTAATCCCATACTTGGTGATAAATTTTCCGTAGATACCATGTAGGCACCACCACCTTTAGGGTAAGCATGGATAACTTGTTGGTAAGAAATCGTTAGGCTTGCTAACAATACCAAAACCAAAAGTCCAATTGGTAAAGACCACCAAATTGCCGCCGCAGAAATAGTTGTCAAAACTAAGATAACTTGTTCTGGACCATAAGCAATAGATGAAAGGGCATCGCTGGACAACATGGCCAAGGCTTGTGATTTGGATAGCAGATGATCCTCGTCAGTCTCGCCAGCTGATTCCAGGGGATTACCAATAAAAACATTTCGTAACTTTTCAAGCATTGAAATTTCTCCCTAAAATTAGATAACGACTCATTATAGTTCTCTCACTGACATTTCGCAAGCGTTTTGATGATTTGTAACCTAATTTTAACAATCATTGTTAGCTTTGATAAATCAAGCTTAATCCCTTGTTAGCAGTTGGAATGGCTAGTATTTTTAGGAAAAATAGAGTAATATAGATACGATACATTTCGGAGGTTAAAATGAAAATAATTGTTGTCGGCGGAGGTAAGGTTGGTACCGCACTTTGTCGCTCTCTTGTTGAAGAAAAACACAATGTCGTCTTAATTGAAGAAAAAGAAGCTGTTTTAAAAAATATTACCAAACGTCACGATATCATGGGAATCGTTGGTAATGGTGCTAACTTTAAAATTCTTGAGCAGGCTGATGTTGCTAACTGCGATATCTTCATTGCTCTGACTGATAAAGACGAAGTTAATATGATTTCAGCCGTTCTTGCCAAACAAATGGGTGCCAAAGAAACGGTTGTCCGTGTTCGTAATCCAGAATACTCAAACGCTTATTTCAAAGATAAGAATTTCCTAGGCTTTTCTTTGGTTGTCAATCCTGAATTGCTTACAGCGCGTTACATTGCCAATACAGTTGACTTTCCAAATGCCCTTTCTGTAGAACACTTTGTTAACGGTCGTGTCATGTTAATGGAATTTGTGATTTCTGATGGCAGCAAACTTTGCCACATGAGCTTGAGCCAATTCCGTAAAAAATTTGGTAACTTAGTTATCTGTGCTATCGAACGTCGCGGAAAATTAATCATTCCTGATGGTGATGCAACACTACAAACTGCTGATAAGATTTTCGTTACAGGAAATCGTATTGACATGATTCTTTTCCACAATTCTGTAAAAACCAAATCTATCAAGAACATGATGATTATTGGTGCTGGACGAATTGCCTACTACTTGCTCAACATTCTTAAGAACACTAAGATGAATCTTAAGGTCATTGAAAATAATCCTGAGCAAGCTCAAATGTTCAGCCAAGAATTCCCAAACGTCCATGTCGTCCAAGGTGACGGTACGGCTAAGAGTGTTCTCCTAGAAGAATGTGTGGAAAACTTTGATGCAGTCGCAACACTAACAGGGGTGGATGAAGAAAACATCATCACTTCTATGTTCCTTGAAACACTTGGCGTTCGAAAAAACATCACTAAAGTTAACCGTACAAGCTTGCTTGAGATTATCGATACTAGCCAATTTTCAAGTATTGTCACACCAAAAAGTATTGCGGTTGATAGCATGATGCACTTCATTCGTGGTCGTGTGAACGCCCAAGACTCAAACCTTGATGCCATGCACCACGTCGCTAATGGTCGTATCGAGACCTTGCAATTTGAAATTCGTGAAAACAATAAAATGGCAGGTAAGAGTCTGTCATCACTAAAATTCAAGGAAAATATTCTTATCGCCGCGATTATCCGCAAAGGTAAAACCATTTATCCAACTGGTGAGGATGTCTTTGAAGTTGGTGATAAGATTGTTGTCGTAACCTTCTTAAAAAACATCACGCGTATCTACGATTTGTTAGCGAGGTAAGTTATGAATAAAAGTATGGTTCGTTACCTCCTTTCAAAATTACTCTTAATCGAAGCCTCTTTGATGTTAGTGCCTGTGATTGTGGCTTTCATTTATCATGAAGATATGCGCGTGATTAACAGCCTGGTCATCACGATTGGAATGCTTGTCATCATTGGACTTCTTGGGGTTGCTTTCAAGCCAAAGAATTACCATGTTTACACCAAAGAGGGACTCTTAATCGTTGCTCTATGTTGGATACTCTGGTCATTCTTTGGAGCGCTGCCATTTGTACTTTCAGGACAAATTCCAAGTATCATTGACGCTTTCTTTGAAATGGTTTCTGGATTTACCACGACTGGTGCTACTATTTTACCTGATGTTTCGGTGCTATCACACTCGCTACTCTTCTGGCGAAGTTTCGCCCACCTTATCGGTGGTATGGGAGTGCTGGTGTTTGCGCTAGCCATTATGGAAAATAGTAAAAATAGCCACTTGGAAGTCATGCGTGCTGAAGTGCCTGGTCCTGTCTTTGGTAAAGTGGTTTCTAAACTGAAAGAAACAGCGCAAATTCTTTATGTCATTTACCTCAGTATGTTTGCCATTTTAATGGTTATTTTGATGGTAGCTGGCATGCCTGCCTTTGACAGTATTATCACTGCAATGGGTTGTGCTGGTACTGGTGGTTTTGGCGTCTATAATGATTCTATTGCTCATTACAACAGTTCACTAATCACAAATATTGTCTCAATTGCTGTACTCCTTTTTGGGATTAACTTTAACTTGTACTACTTCTTATTACTTCGTAAGTTTAAAGCATTCTTTAAAGACGAAGAACTAAGAACTTATATTGGGATTGTTGTGATTGCAACAGCTCTAATCTGGTTGAATGTCAGTGGCCTTTACCCAAGCGCTGGTAAGGCTTTGGAAAATTCATTATTTGAAGTGGCTAACGTCATGACAACAACAGGATTTGGAGTAACTGATTTGACCGTTTGGCCTTTGTTTGCTCAGGTTATTCTACTCTTTCTCATGTTTGTCGGAGGATCTGCTGGATCAACTGCAGGTGGTATTAAGGTCATGCGTGCACTGATTCTAACGAAAATCGCAAGAAATCAAGTGCTCTCAACCCTTTATCCAAACCGTATCATGACTATTCATATCAACGAGCAACCACTTGATAAGGAAATTCAACACGGTGTCCTTAAGTATTTGACGCTTTACGTTTTCTTACTTATAGGATTGACCTTGATGTTATCGCTTGATAATAATAACTTTATGGTTGTTGTCAGCGCAGCAACATCAACCTTTAACAACATCGGACCAATGCTCGGCACAAGCCAAACCTTTGCCATCTTTAGTCCATTTTCAAAATTACTCATGTCATTTGCCATGATTGCAGGGCGCTTGGAAATTTACCCAATGCTGCTCCTCTTCATTCCAAAAACATGGTCTAAATATTAATACACAAAAAGAGGAAAGCTTAGCTTTCCTCTTTCTTTTTACGATAATCTTTATTGCGTCGAAGCGTAAAATAATCAGGCACTGGATCATCCCCACCTTCTACAAAGGGATGGCAACGCAAAATCCTTGCCACTCCCATAATGACACCCTTTAGCCCATGCTTTTCAATCGCCACAATCATGTAATTCGAACAGCTTGGTCGATAACGACACGATGGTGGTGTCATGGGTGAAATCCGTTTTTGGTACCATTTGACAAGGGCAATAAGTAGTTTTTTAATCATTTTTGTTTGTTAACAGCTAAATTATGTAACTGGCTGATTTCTTTTTTGCTCAAACGACGTGATTCACCTGGGCGAAGACCTGATAGATCCAAAGTCCCAAAGTTCGTACGAGACAATTTATCTACCAAAAGTCCAACTGATTCGAACATTTTCTTAACTTGGTGGTTACGTCCTTCATGGATAGTCAATTCAACCACTGAACGATTTTTTTCAGGATCTACTTTGATGATGTTGTAACGAGCTGGTTTTGTCTTTTTACCATCGATAACAACACCACGTGTCAATGGACGAAGATTTTCTTTTGTCGCAAGTCCTTTAACACGAGCTAAGTAGACTTTGTCGATTTCGTTACGTGGGTGAATCATTTCATCTGTGAAATCACCATCATTTGTCAAAATCAAAAGTCCAGTAGTATCCCAGTCCAAACGTCCAACAGGGTAAATACGTTCTGTAACATTTGGTAGCAAGTCAACAACCGTTTTACGGCCTTTGTCATCTGATACACTTGAAATCACACCACGAGGTTTATTAAGAAGGTAATAAACTTTTTCTTCGTTATAGATTGGTGTCCCTTCAACTTCAACAACATCACCAGCTTTAACCGTTGTAGCTAGTTCTGTGACAACTTTACCGTTGATGGTTACCAAACCTCTTTTAATCAAATCTTCAGCTTTACGACGGCTGGCAATTCCCGCATGGGCAATGTATTTATTAATTCTCATATTCTTTCCTTTAACTGCTTTTTAGCTATTTTACATCATTTCATCAGTTTTAGCGAGTTCTGTTTCTTCTTGGGCTAATTCTGGCTCTTCAAAAAGGGTCATTTCTTCATCAACCACTTCGATATTTGACACGTCAATCAGCTCACTTAGGTCATTAATTCCCATAAAATCTAGGAAATAATCTGTTGTCGCATAAAGATTTGGTCGACCAATCACTTCTTTTTTACCAGCTTCGCAAATTAAACCTAAAGCCATTAATTTACTGATAGCACTGCTCGAATTAACACCACGAATATCATCAACTTCAATACGTGTTATCGGTTGTTTGTAAGCAATAATGGATAAAACTTCCAAACTGGCACGTGATAAACTTTGATTGACTGGAGCTTTTGCAAAATCACGAAGCAAATCAGCAAAAATCTCTTTAGTCACAATTTTATAACAACCTGCTGTCTCAATCAAACAAAGACTTGATGAGTCGTCAGCTTTGTATTTCTGTGCTAATTTTTCCAGTTGTTGTTGGAGCGCCGTTGGTGTTAAATTAACCATACTAGCCAAATGACGTAAGCTCAAGCCTTCTTCACCTGCTACAAAAAGAAGGGCTTCAATCTGAGCTAAATAGTTCATATAACTTCCTTTCTTAAGTTTGTTTACCAAGGGTTATCGTTTTTTCACTCAACTAACACTTCGTAAAACAATATCTCCAAAGTTTTCCTCTTGTTCTACTTCCACCTCATGGACTTTAATCAATTCTAAAGTCGCCAAAAATAAGGTAATCATCTCTGGAATAGATTGACATTCTTTGAAAACCTTGTTCAAAACAAGTTTTTTAGACTGACTGAGACGTTCTGAAATAACCGTCATCATGTCTTCAATACGATAATCATCACGCTCAACAACCGTATGACTATTTTTCAATTCTCTTTGCTTTTCAGCCATAACATGTGAAAATGACAAGAAAAGATCCATAATCGTCTTGTCATGAGCTAAAACCGCATCTTCAAAAATTAATTCTTGTTTTGGTTTTGAGTAAAATTTAGCACGTTCATCGTGCTGGGCTGACATTTCCTCACTAATCGCCTTGAAGCGACGATATTCTTCGATTTGTGTCAACAATTCTTGTTCAGGGTCATCTTCTTCTGGCTCTGCTTCAACAATTTTTGGAAGTAGCTTACGGCTTTTAATCAGCATGAGCTGACTGGCCATAACCATATATTCACCAGCCACTTCTAATTTCATGGCTTGTAAGGTTGAGATATAAGCCAAATACTGCTCGATAACTTCCACGATTGGAACGTCGTAAATATCCATCTGATATTTAGAGACCAAGTGCAAAAGCAAATCCAGAGGCCCTTCAAAATCTTTTAATTTAATATCCATTAGTTATAAAATTTCTCTAAAGTCACTGGACTCTTAAGCCCTAAATTGCGACTAACTTCTAATAAAGATTTTCCTGCTGCTTTTTGATGTAAAACATATTGACGGCGCATATCCTGCGCTGATAAGTCTTCCAAACCCAAAGAAGCCAAAAATGCTTTTAATTGATTAAAGAACCATTGTCTTGAATAAGATTTACCTTGATTATCAAAAAGATAAATCTGTTCTTCAGACAAATTGGCAGTTATGTAATCAAGCAATTTTGCAGGAACTTCTAGCACTCTGACCAAGCCAGCTTTTTGCACGCGCAAAACAGCAAAAGTCCTATCCAAATCAGCAACTTTTAAGCCTTGAAGGTCACTAGACGACAAGCCCAGTTCAATCATCAAAAGCGCAATCAACTGACCAGCTTGATAAGAACTTTCTTGATAAAAAGCCGAATAATCCAGCAACTCCTTACTAACCGGTTTCGTGGCCAATTTTTCTTTATTGCTTAATTTATAAAAACGATCTAAGCGCTCAGTATCATACAAAAAATACAAAAACTGATTTACCGCTGAAATCTTACGCTTTTTGGCTGAGGTTTTTAAAGGTGCCAATGAATGCTCATAAAGCGCCAGCTTTTCTTTGCTGACTTTGCCATCAACAGCCTCAACAAACTGCTGCAAATCATAAAAATAAGCATTTCTAGAATTCTCTGAGAGAGACTTACTGTCAATAAATTCTTGGATAAAATCAATCATCTTTCGGGGTAATCGTATAATAATCAGTGAAATCGTGTAAGAGACTATTAACAGCCTTTAGAATCGATTTACGTGTAATAATGCCTAGGAAGTGGTTATTTTTATCTAAGACTGGCAAGAAAGGATAGTCCACTAACAAATGCATAATATCCGTTAAGCTTGAAGTATCACTAATGGTTTGTAATTTGGTATTAACCATCTTACCAATATCAGTCTGAGCCAATTCCCAATCGGTCAATTGATTTTTAGCTTGATAAGACATAATGTCAGCAATGCTGATAGTTCCAACGTATTCTTTATCTTTGGTGATAACAGGAACACGTGAATAACCATTATTAGCTAAAAGCAACACAGCGTGGTCTGAATTATGCGTATCAATAAAAATCGCCAAATCTTCTGCCGGAATCAAGTAATGATCCAAATGGCTAAGAAGAAATTCTTCAAATTCTTTTGCTATCATCTGTCAAATTCCTTTGAAAGTGCCGGATAGAGTTTGTGGTCACGTGTGTAAAAATCAACCTTAATCTTGTCTTTAGTGATAATTACTTTAGCATAAAGCTTTTCTTTGACATCACCACGAGGTTGAAGAACACTACCTGGATTGATAAAAACAGTTTTACCATTACGCCAAGCTGCTGCTCGGTGCAAGTGCCCATAAAGGCAGATATCTGCATCTTCTTCTTGAGCAAATAAATCCAATCTATCCCATGTAAAATTAATGTTATAAAGGTGTCCGTGAGTCTGTGCTATGACAATATCGTCAAGATAAGTTGTCAATCTTTCAGGATAACCATTATCGTAATCACAATTACCACGAACCACTTTGATACCATCCCAAATGGGATCTGAACTTGGTAGCTCAGAATCTCCATTATGGAAAATGGCATCAACTTCGCCTTGATAACGTTGTTTAATGTTGCTAATAATCTCACGGTCACCGTGAGAATCACTCATTACAATTATTGTTCTGCTTTCCATACTGGGAATGCCTCCATTAATTTCTTAACAGCCAACCCGCGATGTGAGATTTCATTTTTTTCATCTGCTGTCAATTCAGCAGCGTGACGTCCAGTTTCACCAACTAAGAATAGTGGGTCATAACCAAAGCCGTTGTCGCCTTTTGCTTCCATAGCAATGTAGCCAGGCCAATCTGCTTCAACAACCAAACTTTCCTTATCTGGTGCAGCAACCACAAGTGTTGTGTGGAATTGCGCTGAACGGTCTTTCATATCAAATACCATTGCTAATTCATGAAGTAATTTAGCATTGTTTGATTCATCTGTAGCGTCTGGGCCAGAGAAACGAGCTGACCATACACCAGGAAGACCACCAAGGACATCAACTTTCAAGCCAGAATCATCAGCAAGAACCATTTTCCCAGTTAATTTTGAAATCGTTTCAGCTTTCAAGCGTGCATTTTCTTCAAAGGTCATTCCAGTTTCTTCCACTTCAGGCAATTCTGGGTGGTTATTTAGGTTTTCAACTTTGATGCCTAGTTGATCAAACATTTTACGAAATTCTTTGGTTTTACCTTCATTGCGTGTAGCAATCAAGATTGTATCACCAAATGCATTTTCAGATGATTTTCCAAAAAAGGCTGACGCAGCAACACCGTCTTCTGGTAGATGCACAAATAACAATTGGTCATCCTCAGTAACCACAACCGCACCCGCACGTTGTTGCACTTCTAAATGACGATTAGTTTCTTCGTTAATCATGCCAACAACAAAGCGAATCAATTGAAAATCAGATGATTTTTTAACAACAGTGACGTTGTAGCCGTTAAATTCGTCTTTATGGCAGCCGCCTTCACCGTGTCCGTGACATTTGCCACAGCATTTACTTGCAACAAGTTTTGCGACTTGTTGGCTCAATTCATAAAGATCGTCACCACAGACATTTCCAAGACCTGAAATGGCATTGAAGCCACCCCACTCGCCAAGGAACCAATTTTCTTTATCTTTATACTCATAAATTTTATCAGCCATTTATTACCATCTCATTTCTATTTGTTCAACTTTTCCAAATCAACATGTTGCACATCAATGTCAGTTCCTAGCCAGTTCACCGCAATTTCTTTAAAACGCTGACTA
Source organism: Streptococcus sp. KCJ4932 (assembly GCF_004352745.1). NCBI lineage: Bacteria > Bacillati > Bacillota > Bacilli > Lactobacillales > Streptococcaceae > Streptococcus > Streptococcus sp. KCJ4932. The sequence continues at coordinate 152,584 of NZ_SJWW01000001.1, forward strand.
CTTGCTGTTGTGTAGAAATGGTGATCTACAGCATTTTCCGTGCGACTATGATTAATTTCAAAGTAATTTAATAACACTGACACATCTCGAATACATTCAGCACCACTATCGATTAATTTAACATTAGGTCCCATCACATTTTGAATGATTGGACGAAGTAGTGGGTAATGCGTACATCCAAGAACCAATGTGTCAACTTTACCAACAAGCGGCGCTAAACTTTCGTAAACAACTTTTTTAGCAACACTTGACCCCATTTCATTTGACTCAACGATTGGAACAAACTTGGGACAAGCTAGACCGCTAACTTCCATTTTGGGTGATAATGATTTTATCTTTTCAGGGTAAACTTCTGAATTAATGGTCATCGGAGTTCCGATAATCCCAATTTTACCGTTACGTGTCGATTTAATCGCGGCACTAGAACCTGGTAAAATAACACCAAGAACAGGAATATCAAGTTTCTCTTTAACTTCTTTCCAAGCAACTGCTGTCGCTGTATTACAAGCAAAGACAATCATCTTAACATTTTTAGTTAACAAGAAATTAACCAATTCCCAAGTGTATTCTCTAATTTGCTCAGCAGGTCTAGGACCGTAAGGAGCTCTTGCTGAGTCTCCAATATATACAATTTCTTCATGTGGTAGTTGACGCATCAATTCACGTACAACTGTTAAACCACCAACTCCAGAATCTAAAAAACCAATTGGTCTATTATCCATAGAATCTTCTTTCTAATAAGGGAATTAGACTTAGAAAAAACCCAGTTGGTGAGCCAACTGAGTCATTCATTTCTGAGCTCTGTGCTCGAAAACGTTTGTTAAAGACTGACTTGTATGTAAGGTCAAAAACTATCAAACAATAAGTCATCCGCCTTTAGCATTTTTCAAACCAAAGCGTAAAGATTATTTTTTAGCTTTTGCTGCAGCTGCTTTTGATTGTTTGATAATGTTACGGTACGTTTGTTGAATTTTAGCTTCACTAGGTTTTTGACCCATTTGGCTCATCATTTCACGGATCGCATCAGGCGTCAAGCGTGGGTGTTCACCGATTTCCTTTTCAAACTGTTTACGAGCGATAAAAACGCCACCAACAAGGCCACCAAACAAAGCAACCAAAACTAACAAAATCCAAAGAAATGTTGTCATGAATATTTTCTCCTAAGTTTTTTACATAATTTATTATAGCAAAAATGGAAAGAGTTTACAAATTCTTGAAAGCTTTTTCTTAATAAAAAAACAGCTAACTAAAGGCCATCTGTAGTCCTTAGCTAACTGCTCTTATAACTTATTCAAAATCAAATCCTTTAATGGTTGCAAAATAATCTTCTGGTGTTTCGGCACGGCGGATTAAACGTGCACTGCCATCTTCTTGGTAAAGAATCTCAGCTGAACGTAAGCGACCGTTGTATTGATAACCCATTGAAAAACCGTGTGCTCCTGTATCATGAATGACCAATGTATCACCGACACGCGCTTCAGGTAATTCACGCTGTTTAGCAAATTTATCGTTATTTTCACAAAGAGAACCAACCACGTCGACCACTTCAAGTTTTCCATTTGGATTAGTCATGTTTGTGATGTGATGGTAAGCATCATACATGGCTGGGCGCATCAAGTTAACGGCTGAGGCATCAACACCAATGTATGTGCGATAAGTTTGCTTGCGGTGACGAACCTTGGTTACAAGCAAACCATGCGGCGCTAACATGAAACGACCAAGTTCAGTAAAGATTTTCACATCCCCAAGTCCAGCAGGAACCAACACCTCATCAAAGACACGGTGGACCCCTTCACCAATCGCCGCAATATCATTAGCTTTTTGTTCTGGACGGTAGTTGACTCCAACACCACCAGATAAATTGATAAAGTTAATCACGACGCCAGTTTTTTCTTTCACTTCAACAGCTAATTCAAATAATTGACGGGCTAATTCTGGGTAATAATCATTGGTCACTGTGTTTGAAGCAAGAAATGAATGAATACCAAAGTTTTTGACGCCTTCTGCTTTCAAATCTTTAAAACCTTGAATCAGCTGGTCTTTGGTCATCCCAAATTTTGATTCTTCTGGATTGTCCATAATATCTGTTCCAAGCGAGAAAACACCACCTGGATTGTATCGAAGTGACACAGTATCTGGTAAGCCTGCCACCTCTTTTAAAAAGGCGATATGTTCGTAAGCATCAAGGTTGATGGTTGCACCGATTTCTCTAGCGTACTTGAATTCACGCGCTGGCGTATCATTTGATGAGAACATGATATCAGTAAAGCCTAGCTTGTGGCTCATCAAAAGTTCCACTTCTGTCGCACAATCCACCCCGCAATTTTCCTCTTGTAGAATCTTCAAGATAGCTGGTGTTGGGGTAGCTTTTACGGCAAAATATTCCTTAAACCCTTTATTCCAAGCAAAGGCCTTGTTCAAAGCACGAGCCTTTTCACGAATCCCTTTTTCATCGTAAAGGTGAAATGGCGTTGGAAATTCATTCGTAATGTTTTGAAGCTCTTTGGCTGAAATAAATGGTGTTTTCATAATTAATTCCTCGAATTTTCAAAATATTAGGACTATTATAACATAAAGACAAGAAATGACCAATGACCTTGGTCTGAAAAACGAAAAAAACTAGCGCAAACAAAGTTGCACTAGTTAATTCATTAATCATCGCTTCCGAACAAGCGAAGCAAATTCAAGAATAAGTTGATAAAATCAAGGTAAAGACTAAGTGCCATTGAAATAGCCCAGCCATCACCAACTTGACCACCTGTCACTTCATAAACACGCTTAATCATTTGATTGTCATAAGCGATAAGCCCTGAGAAAATCAATACTGAAATAATACTGATAACAAAGCTCATCATCCCTGAGCCAATAAAAATATTGACAAAGCTTGCAATGATAATACCAATCAAAGCTGCCAAGGCTGCTTTTGCAAAGCCAGACAAATCTTTTTTAATGACAAAACCAAGGACTGACATCACACCAAAGACTAAGGCAGATGAGACAAAGGCTTGTAAAACCGTTGTTTGTGTGTAAGCAACAATGATGAAACTTAAGGTAAAGCCATTCAGAGCTGAATAAAATAAAAACAAAGGCAAAGCAGATGGTGTATTTTTACGAGCAGCACCACTAGCTAAGAAAACCAAAGCCAACTCTAAGAAAACTGCACCATAATAAATAAATGGGTGATTAGTCATGATGTTAATCATATTGTCAGTAAAGACATAAAGCATCAAGAATGAGACAAAGGCTGACAAGCCGATTCCCATACCAACTAATCCATAAATTTTAGCAAAAAAACGATTCAAACCACTATCGGTCTGTGTGTAAATAATATCGTTCTGATTCAAAAGAATCTCCCTTCCTGATAAATTCTATCCATTAACGATGGTTACTTGGTAACATCTTACGGCTGTAGCGTCTTTTCTTACCAAAACGATTGCGAAATGGTGTAATGGCTTCTTTGACAGCCCAATACTTATCGACCATCGTCACAATGTAACCTTCTTTATAACGCGGCGGAGCAATCGTTGCCCCCCACATGTGTTTTAAAATGATATCTTCTTCACGCTTATTTAAAGTCGTTAATTTTCTAGCGTTTCGAACAGCAATTCTTGGATGTACCCACGCATGCCCCTTATTAAACTTGGTTTCTCGCCAATCATAATAAAAGAAATCATGCAAAAGACCTCCACGCGCAGTGGCTTTTTCATCCCAACCTAGTTTTTTAGCAATCTTATAACTCGTATAAGCCACATTAATTGAATGTTCCATACGGGTTGAATAATGATGCTGCGGAATTTTATCTAGCTTCTGAAAACGGGGGTGTTTGATGAGATGACCAACGAGTTCCATGAACTCTTTATCTTTTTTATATGCACCCATTAGAATCACCTTCTTTCACCCTAATTATAGCATATCAACTTAAAATAGACTGAAACGATGACTAAAAAATTCAAAGTATGAAAACGTTTAAGATTAAATTAAACTAAAGAGAACAATCCCTGTTGCCACAGCAACGTTCAAACTTTCTGCTTGTCCAGGCATAATGATGTGGGCCAAGATGTCAGCTTGTTTTGTCATTTGCTCTGAAATGCCATTTCCTTCATTTCCCATGACAAGAGCAAACTCACCTTTATGCTCAACAGTCTTATAATCAACAGAATCTTTTGAAAGCGTCGTAGCAACTAATGGCACACCAAGACTTTGCAATTTTTGGCAAGCTTCATAAACATTGGTACGCCAAACTGGCAAATGAAAATGACTACCTTGCATTGAACGAAGAGTTTTTTGATTGTAAATATCTGCCGTTTTCTCAGAAATCAATACCCCATCCAAACCAGCAGCATCAGCCGTACGAATCATGGTTCCGACATTCCCAGGGTCTTGAACATCTTCTAATACCAAGTAGCGACCAGCTTTCAAGTCAGCTAGCGGCAAGCTTGGCATCACCACTTCTGCAATAATGCCTTGTGGTGTCTTAGAGTCTGTTAATTCTTTTAATACCTCTGGCGTCACATAAGTTACATGAGATAAGCCCTCAACGCGGTCTGAAAACTCTTCAAGAACAAAAATGTTCAAGAATTCTGCATCAGCTTTTTGAGCTTCTTCAAACAAGTGCCAGCCTTCAATTAAATAAGAATGCTCACGGTATTTTTTTTTCAATAATTTTTTAGTCTTTTTAATGAGATTATTTGATTTAGAAGTTATAATAGTCATAAGAAGATTATAGCATATAATAGGAGGAATTTGAGATGAAAAAAGTTCGTCTAATTGTCTCAGGCCGAGTTCAAGGAGTAGGTTTTCGTTATTCGACTTTCGCCCTTGCTCAAAGCCTAGGTGATATTTACGGTCGCGTCTGGAATAATGATGATGGTACCGTTGAAATCCTCGCCCAGTCCGACGATTCCGCTAAAATGGCAAAATTTATTCAAGAAATTCGCAAAGGACCATCTAAATGGGCAAAAGTAACCTACGTCGACGTCAAAATGGCAAATTTTAAAGATTACACTGATTTCCAAATTGCCAACTAATTCTATAAATAAGACTACAGACGTATTGAGAAAATACAGAAAAAACAGTAAAATAATAGGGTATTATAATAAAAGGAAACAATCAATTGAAAAAGAAACTAAATCGCGTCCTCTTTTCAGGACTAAGCTTATCGTTATTGTTCTTACTAAGTGGTTGTGTCAGCCGAGATTCACATGGTAACCCAACAGGGACTATTTGGCACTTGCTCGGTGAACCAATGGCAAAACTTATCCAATACTTTGCCAACAACATGGACCTTGGATTTGGCTTAGCCATTATCTTAGTAACAATCATTGTTCGTTGTATCATTCTTCCGCTTGGACTTTACCAATCATGGAAAGCAAGCTACCAATCAGAAAAGATGGCTTACTTAAAACCAATCTTTGCACCAATCAACGAACGCATGCGTAATGCAACTACTCAAGAAGAAAAATTGGCTGCACAAACAGAATTAATGGCTGCACAAAAAGAAAACGGCATTAACATGCTTGGTGGTATGGGATGTCTTCCACTTCTTGTTCAAATGCCATTCTTCTCAGCTATGTATTTCGCAGCTCAATACACACAAGGTGTCGCTGAAAGTACTTTCCTAGGAATTGACCTTGGAAGCCGCAGCATGCCGCTTACAGCTGTCATCGCTATTCTCTACTTCTTCCAATCATGGTTATCAATGCAAGCTGTTGCTGAAGAACAACGTGCAGCCATGAAAGGAACAATGTACGTGATGCCACTCATGATGGTCTTCTTCGGTATGAGCATGCCAGCAAGTGTTCTCCTTTACTGGTTGGTCGGTGGTTTCTTCTCAATCATTCAACAATTGATTACAATGTTTATCATTAAACCAAAACTTCGTAAACAAATCGCTGAAGAATTTGAAAAGAACCCTCCAAAAACTTACAAATCAACTAAACGCAAAGACGTAACACCAACAGCTACTACTCAACTTAACAAACCTAAGAAAAGTAACCGTAACGCTGGTAAACAACGTCACCGTAAATAATTCATAAACTAAAACACCAGAAAATTATTTCTGGTGTTTTAGTTTCCTTTTAATAACAGAACAAACAAAAAAGGCTTAACAGCCTTTTTTATGATTAAGCAGTTTTTTCAACGCTAATGATTTCAACATCGTAGTTTCCAGCAGGTGATTCGATTGTCACGATGTCACCTGTTTTTTTACCAATCAAAGCTTGAGCGATTGGGCTTTCGTTAGAGATACGACCTGAGAAGATATCAGCACCAGCAGCACCAACGATGTGGTAAACATCTTTATCAGTTGTTCCAACTTCTTGAACAGTAACTGTTTTACCGATAGCAACTTCATCTTTTGCTACAGCATCGCTATCAATGATTTCAGCATAACGGATTTTAGTTTCAATGATTTGGATTTGACCTTCAACGAATGCTTGTTCGTCTTTTGCTGCATCATACTCAGAGTTTTCTGAAAGGTCACCGTATGAACGAGCGATTTTAATACGTTCAACAACTTCTGGGCGACGAACTAATTTTAGTTCTTCTAATTCTTGTTCAAGTTGTTCTTTTTCAGCAAGGGTCATTGGATAAGTTTTTTCTGCCATTTTCTATCTCTTTTCTAAAAATTTATTTTTTGGATAATCTACAAATACAAACATGATGTTAGTCACACCATGTTTGTCATCAATTATTCATTTATTTGACTATTAACATATTTTTCAACATTAGCTTTGTGGTCATCAAAGTTTTCTGAGTAGTAGACCTTACCTGTCTTAACATCTGCAACGAAGTAATAGTAATTCGTTGAAGCAGGGTTAACGGTTGCTTCGATAGCTGATAGGCTAGGAGCGTCTACCGGACCAGGCATCAAACCAGTGTTGGTATAAACATTATACGGTGAATCAATCGATGTGTCAATACTTGCATCAGCCGCTAGACTCGTCTCTTCACCAAGTTTACCCATTGCATACAAAATAGCAATATTACTTTGGAGTGGCATGTTATTATTCATGCGATTATAGAAGACACTAGCAATATTTCTGCGATCATCATCAGTTGAACCTTCTTTTTCAACTAATGATGCAAGTGTTAAAACATCATTAACTGATTTTCCACTTGCAGCAATAGTATCGTAGTACTGAGACATGTAAGAATCCATTGTTGAAATCATGTCCTCAACAATATCTTCCATACTTGTCTTTTCATAGTAGCTGTACGTTGCTGGGAAAAGGTACCCTTCTAGTCGATAAGTTACTTTATCAGCCTCAGGAAGACTACCTAAAAGTTTTGGATACTTAGCTGCCATTTTTGAAATAAAGGCATCATCTTGAACGACTTTCAAGAAATCATCAGCCGTATATGGCGTTGAAGCGTGTTTCTTAGCTGAATTTTTAGTCACAGCTTCAGAAATTTGCTTGATCGTATAACCTTCAGTTACCAAGATTTTACCAAGTGATGGTTTTTCTGGTTGAGGTGTTCCACCTTCTTTAAGTTGTTTACAAATCTCATCCAAATCCATGCTTGGTTGCAAATTATAGTATCCACTTTGAAAATTGCTGTAATTTTTAAATTTTGTGTAGTAATTAAAGACAATTGCACTCTTAATCACACCAGATTTTTCAAGGATTTGCCCGATGTATTTGTTCCCAGATCCTTCTGGAATATCAACCGTAATGTACTTCTTTGATGAACTATCAAGTGGCTTAATAGAACTATCAACATAGCGGTATACAAAGAAACCTGTTGCGATTAAGGCAATGATAATTGCTGAAATTAAAACTAAGGCAATTTTTCCTGCTAGGCTATTTGTCTTTTGACGTTTTCTTCTGCGTTTTGTTCCCACTTTATTCTCCAAGTCTGTCTCTGTTTCATCTGATTGGTCAGAATCTTGCTCAAATTGAAGATTATCTTTTGATTCAGACTCACCTGAAGGGGTATCAGAAATATCTGGATTACCATCATAACCTACACCATCTGTTGCTCTCACAAGATAACTTTCTTGTTCATCATCAGCCTTAGCTGACTCTGCTCCATCAGGGTTAAAGGTCTGATCGATATTTCTCAGTACGTCTTTAATTTTTTGATTATCTATTTTGGTTTCAATCTGATTCTCAGCTAAAGCAGTTTTCGCTTTCTCTTCAAGGCGACGTTTTTCTTCTCGAATCTTAGCCTCTTGACGCTCTCTTCGATCTTCTGCTTCGTATTCAGCCATTAGTTCAGCCGTTCGACGCGCAAATTCTTCTGCTTCTTTTTCCTTTTGGCGAAGTTCTAAATCATGTTGCTTGCGTAAGCGATTAGCTTCTTCAAGTTCAGCTAAAATTTGCTCCTTAAAACTTTTTTCTTTTTGAGTTTTTGGCTTATCGTCGTTAAATTCGGTCAAAGCTTATCCTCCTACTCTTAATCAATCGCCATTATATCCTAAAATATAGTGAAAATCAACTCGCAGCAGTCTTTGTTATCTATTCTTAACAATCACTTTGTCACTTCTTACGCTACCGCTGGAGACTCCCAAACCATATTAAACCAAGTGGTTCCACCGTGTGCTGAGTCTGCCTCTCCTTCATCGATAAAACCATTTCTCTCATAGTAAGGGATAAGCTGCTCATGACAGGTCAAGGTGAGACCTATGCACTTTCTAGCAACAGCTAAATCTTTCATCGTAGCAAGCAAAGCCATCCCGATACCTTGATTCTGAAAATCAGGAGCAATCGAAAGACTCGTAATAGCAATAAAACCTCCGTCTCCGTGGTCAGGATTTTTAACAACATGATGGAATAAATCATCTGTTAAGTAACGTTGTCCGATCACCGGTCCTTCAATGTAACCACAAATCTCCCCATCAAGCTCAGCTACCAAGAAAGTATCTGGGATGGTCAAAATGCGCTCTTTCATATCTTCTTGACTTGCTGCTTCTTGCGCAGAAAAATTCTCACGCTCAATAGCTACGATAGCCTCTAAATCCTCAAGGCGTACATTTCTGATAATCATAAAATCCCCCACAAAAGAAAAAGAGCTTTCGCTCCTTTTCAAGATAATTGGTTATTATTGTGTGTTGTTAGCCAAGCTTGCCAACAATTCTTCAAATGAACGTTCATACATTTGGATATCACCAGCACCCATGAAGACGTAAACAGCATTATCATGGTCAAGTAATGGTGAGACATTATCAAGGCTGATAACTTTAGCTGATTTATTAATTTTAACAGCCAAGTCTTCAACTTTAACATCACCGTGGTCAACTTCACGTGCTGAACCATAGATTGGTGCCAAGTAAACTGAATCAGCTTGATTCAAAGCATTAGCGAATTCATCCAAAAGTGCAATTGTACGTGTGAATGTGTGTGGTTGGAAAACAGCCACGATTTCTTTACTTGGGTATTTTTGACGTGCCGCATCAAGTGTTGCAATGATTTCAGTTGGATGGTGTGCAAAGTCATCAATGATAGTTGTGTTGTTAATCACTTTTTCAGTGAAACGACGTTTAACACCAGCAAATGTCTTCATGTGTTCTGCTACCAATTCCATATCAATACCTGCTACGTAAAGGTTAGCAATAACAGCTGTCGCATTCAAGATATTGTGACGACCAAATGCTGGAAGGTGGAATGAACCAAGTTCTTCTTCACCATGTTTTACTTTGAAAGCAGATCCATTTGTTGTACGAACAACATCATAAGCCATGAAATCATCGCTATCTTTAAATCCATAGTAGTAAATATCTGCATCAGATGTGATTTTACGAAGATATGGATCATCACCGAACAAGAACAAAGCTTTTTGAACTTGTTTTGCGTAATCATTGAAAGCATCAAAAACATCATCAATGCTCTTGAAATAATCAGGATGGTCAAAGTCGATGTTTGTGATGATTGAGTATTCTGGGTGGTAAGGCATGAAGTGACGTTGGTATTCGTCAGATTCAAAGACAAAGTAATTGCTGTTAGCTGAACCACGTCCAGTACCATCACCAATTAAGTATGATGTATCTGTAATATTTTTAAGAACATGTGCCATCAAACCTGTTGTTGATGTTTTTCCGTGTGCACCTGCTACACCAAAGCTTGTGAATTGGCGCATGAAATCACCGAGGAATTCATGGTAACGTTTGAATTTGAAACCATTTTTGACAGCATAGGCAATTTCGACATTGTTATCTTCACGGAAAGCATTACCGGCAATTAATTCAACATCTGATGTGATGTTGTCTTCAGAAAATGGAAGGATTTCAATTCCTGCTTGTTCTAAACCACGTTGTGTGAAATAGTATTTACTAACGTCACTTCCTTGAACTTTGTGTCCCATTTGGTGCAACATCAAAGCAAGAGCACTCATACCAGATCCTTTAATTCCGATAAAATGATAGGTTTTAGACATGTTTTCTCCTCTATATACAACTGCAGTGCAGTTTATTTTGCATCGTCAAAGCGTGTTAAATTCAATTCTTGAGCCACTTTGTGTTCTCTTTGACTTTGCAAGACTTCCTTATTATAAATTTGACTTTCTTTTAAGAAGTCATAATTATTTTTCTTAGGTTTAGTTGTTGATGAATTATCTGGCTTTTTATAAGTTACGGGAATTTCTGCCAAGATATAATCATCTTGATGCAACCTTTCGGTTAAATGACTCAGACTGCTTGTAGGCTTTGCTGTTTTCTTAGGCAATGTTGCCTTAAGCTGTTGCTGTAAAGCTGCCTTAGAAGGCGCTTTAACTTCTTTTGAAAGATAAGCTTGACGTTTTCTTCGGATATCACGTCTTGCTTCTTCACGCGCTAACTCAGCATAAGATTTACCTTGAGTCACCGATTCTATGCGGCTGGCATCTTGTTCATCTTTGCCAACAAAATTATAGTCTCTAGTAACATCATCATAGTTTTTATCTTGATAAGCTCCGTGAATATTGGTAATCAAATCTTCATTTTCATATAAAGCCATTACTTTGGGTGGATTGCTTACTGGCTCCCCGTCTGCAACAAGCGGAAAGCGTCTTTGATTTCTAATCACAGCGTCACATCCTCTCTTAACGTATTATGTTTATTAATTATCATCACTCACTAAGAAATATGGGGAACTTATCCTTGACAACCCCTCGTCCTAGTAACTAAATGCTAGCGCTTAAAAACTAGGCCTAAGCCCCTAACTTTTTAAACGTAGCTCCAACTTTGTAGCATTTTTATTATAAACTAATTCATTCCATTTTTCAAAGTTTTCATAAAAAGAAAGTCAGTCTCCCTTAAAGGTTAGACTGACTTAAATCTTAATGCTCTAATCCAAGGATTTCCTTGATTTCTTCGATAGTCATGCTTGCTCTTGTTTCATTACCATCAAGAACTGTCGTGACAAGATTTTTCTTGCTTTCTTGCATCTCAAGGATTTTTTCTTCAATAGTCCCGCGCGTAATCAAACGATAGACTTCAACATTTTCTTTTTGACCAATACGGTGAGCACGGCTGATGGCTTGCATTTCCACCGCTGGGTTCCACCAAAGGTCAATCAAAATAACTGTATCAGCCCCTGTTAGATTCAAACCAACTCCTCCTGCTTTCAAAGAAATCAAGAAGGTATCTTTTGAACCATTGTTAAAGGCACGAGTCATTTCTTGACGAGCATTAGCTGGGGTCGAACCAGTAATCTTATAAGAAGTTAAACCTAGTTCTTCAATCTCTTTTTCAGCAATGTCTAGCATGCCACGGAATTGTGAGAAGATAAGTGCTCGGTGACCATTTTCTTTGATTTGCGTTAACAAATCACGAAGACTATCAAGTTTTCCACTTTCTCCTTGATAATCCATAAAGAGCGCTGGGGTATCACAGATTTGACGCAGGCGTGTGATTCCTGATAAAATCTCGATTTTACGACGATTAATATCCGCATCTGAAGCTCCAGCAATGGTTTCTTGCATTTGACGGAGCTGTGCAAGATAAATGGCTTTTTGCTTGCGGTCAAGCTCATTTGGATAATTGATTTCAATCAAATCTGGCAACTCTGGCAGAACTTCTTCTTTGCGACGACGCATAATAAACGGCTTGATAAATCGTGCGACTTGTTTGGCATCCATTTTCAAAAAGCGTTTTTTATCTGGTAATAAACCTGGCAATACGATTTGGAAAATTGACCAAATTTCAAGGAGTTTATTTTCAATTGGCGTTCCTGAAAGGGCGAAGCAATTTTTAACTTCAAATTGACGCAAGTAATGCGCAATCTTCGTTTGGGTGTTTTTCATCACCTGGGCTTCATCCAAAATCAAATAATCAAAATTCAACTGATTGTATTCTGCAAAATCTTGGCGGAAAGAAGAATAGCTTGTAATCACCACCTGATGATTTTCAGCGATAATCTCATCACGTACAGCTTTTAAACCATAAGAAACAGCCACGTCAATCTCAGGCGCAAAGCGAGTGAATTCGTCTTTCCAGTTATAAATCAAACTTGATGGTGATAAGATTAAAATACGCGTTTCTTCTTTTAAGTGCGAAGCTAGAAAAGCAATGGTTTGAAGGGTTTTACCCAGCCCCATGTCATCGGCTAGAATACCACCAAAGCCGTAGTGGTCAAGCATGGACATCCAACGAACACCAGTCATTTGGTAATCACGCAATTGTGTTTGTAGAGGTGGCAAAGTGACCTCGAATTCTTCTGGATGTGTTAAATCATGTGCTAATTGTTCAAATTCTTTTGAGAAGGAAATGCGGTCATTTCCTTGGAACAAATCTGAAATTTGGAAAGCTGAAATAGCATCTAGTTGCAAATGCCCATTATCCAGTTGTTTGGCACGTAAGTTTTGAAGAGTGCTACTAACACGCTGAGTTTCTTCATCAAAGACAACTAACTTACCAGCTCCATTGACAAAATAAGGTTGATTTTTAAAGAGTGCTTCTAAGGCATCATCAATATCATTTTCAAAAACCGTTGAAAAATCAAATGAGATATCTAGCAAACCACCTTTAGTATGAACAGAAACCTGTGGTTCTTCAAATTGACGCATCTCTTCAAGCTCATCAGACAAAGTAACCTGACCTAGTCGTGCTAATTGTCCCAAAGTTCGTGTGAAGAAATCGTACAAATCCTTATCAGCTAGCGGCGCATGATAAGACGAGAATGAGGCTGAAAAACCATTAGCTTCCAAAGTTCTAAAGACTTTTTCCTCATGTTTAAAATGACTGGCAAACGGTAATTCTTCAAGCTCACGTTTGCTATGAACAGTCACATTGCCATAATCAAAAGAGACGTGCAAAGCAACTTCTCGGTATTCATTGAGTTCTAAATAAAAAGTTACTTTGAAATCACGAATATCAAAACTCTTCGGCGCTTCAACCTTACCCAGTTCTTTAAAATCTAAAAGACTAGCAGCTAATTTTGCTTGGTCGTCTAAATCAAAGAACAAATGTTTTGCCAAATCAGCCTCAATTGGCAAACTACGAATAGCCGTTAAAATCTTTTGTTGCTTCAAATTCAAACTGAAAATAAACCCATTTGTGAACAAAAAGGCATTATTAAAGAGCGGTTGATATTCTTTTTCACTAATGATTAATTCAATTGATTGACGATGAACCACCACTTTAAATTGAATTAAGTCTTCTGAACCACTTAGTGGTCTAAAAATCAGCTGCCCATAAGTTTGATGATTGTGTTCAAATGAAAAATCATAAAGGTCATTAAAGAGGTTGATACCTTCTTCAAAAGTTCCACTTGTCAATGAAAGATTTCGACCATGATTTGGTAAGATGTAGTCAACATCAAGATGATCACCATCTGGAATCACTCGCCATAAAAATTGAATCAATTCCTGACTGGCTTCATCAAATTGAATCAATGACAAAGGTTCAAAATAATTTTTCCCAATCTGGTAATATCCCTCGTTTTTAACAGCGTTCAAAAAGGCTTTAATGTCTCGGACAACATAAGCGCGGTCATCTGGCAATCGATTGATTTTTAAGGTCCACCAATAATCTGATGAATAGGGGCTTTGATTACCATGAGCTGCCAAACGATATTTTGTGGTATCGTCATCATTAATCACCAAGCCATCCAAAAAAACACTACCAAAAGAGGTATTTTTCTTAGTTTCTTGCTGTGTTTCTTGGTGTGAGCTCAATTCATCTGATAACTCTTTTCCTTCCGTATTATTCTTGAGATAGTATTCTACGGCTGCTAAATGCTCACAATATTTTTTCTTGGCAAAAAAGTCACAGTCACACCTAACTTGTTCATCTTCTAGCGAATATTGAAGATGGTGTGTGCCCACCTTTGCCTGAATTAAATCTTCTCGCTTACTAATGATATCAACCAAACCTTGTTCGTAAAGTTCTATCCCTTGATTGCGAATTCGACCTGGAATCATTCTACCCAATCTAAGCCACCACCTTTTTCCTTATCCTTTAATTATATCAAATTCAACCCTGTTTAGCTTGAAAAAATGATTAATCAGTTTTATTTTTTATTATTTTCTATAAGGTATATCAAAAAAAGCACCCTTTAGAGTGCTTTTTAATCTTATTTACGTTTGCGGGCAATCAAGTTGATTGGTGTGCCTTCGAAACCGAAAGCTGCACGGATTTGATTTTCTAAGAAACGCATGTATGAGAAGTGCATAAGCTCTTCTTCGTTAACAAAGATAACAAACGTTGGTGGTTTAACGGAAACTTGTGTGCCGTAGAAGATTTTCAAACGTTTACCTTTATCTGTTGGTGTTGGGTTAATAGCAATCGCATCCATGATAACGTCGTTAAGAACAGCTGATGGAATACGTTTGTTTTGGCTTTCGCTGATTTTCTTAATCATTTCAGGCAATTTGTTCAAACGTTGTTTTGTTGCTGCTGATACGAAGATGATTGGAGCATATGACAAGAATTGGAATTGATCACGAATATCTTCTTCCCATTTTGCTACAGTGTGGTTATTTTTTTCGATGGTATCCCATTTGTTAACAACGATGATAATCCCTTTACCAGCTTCATGTGCAAAACCAGCGATACGTTTATCATACTCACGAATACCTTCTTCAGCGTTAATAACCATAAGAACAATATCTGAACGGTCAATAGCACGCATTGAACGCATCACTGAGTATTTTTCAGTATTTTCATAAACTTTACCAGATTTACGCATACCAGCGGTATCAATCATTGTGTATTCTTGACCTTCGCTGTCAGTAAAGTTTGTATCAATAGCATCACGTGTTGTACCAGCAATTGGACTTGCGATAACACGTTCTTCACCAAGAATTGCATTAATCAAGCTTGATTTACCAACGTTTGGACGACCAATCAAACTGAACTTGATAATGTCTGGATTTTCGTCTTCTTCTTCCACTGGAAGGTTTTCAACGATTGCATCCAAAACATCCCCTGTACCAATCCCGTGAACAGATGAAACTGGGTATGGATCACCAAGACCAAGTGAGTAGAAGTCGTAGATATCATTACGCATTTCTGGGTTGTCCACTTTATTAACAACTAAGATAACTGGTTTATTGGTACGGTACAAGATTTTTGAAACGTACTCATCAGCATCTGTAACACCTTCTTTTCCTGATACCACAAAGACGATAACATCTGCTTCTGTCATCGCAATATCAGCTTGGTGTTTGATTTGTTCCATAAATGGTGCATCAACATCATCGATACCACCAGTATCAATCAATGAAAACTTGCGGTTAAGCCATTCACCTGTTGTATAGATACGGTCACGAGTAACCCCCTCGACATCTTCAACAATTGAAATACGCTCACCTGCGATACGGTTAAACAAAGTCGATTTGCCGACGTTTGGACGTCCGACAATAGCAACTGTAGGTAAAGCCATAATTCTTAATACCTGTTCGTTAAAACAGCTCAGCGCTACTTTAAGTGACTACTTGCCACACGAAAACATCTTGGATGTCTTCGCCGAAATTCCTTTCACATTCTTTTATCTATTTATCACTTTTAATGATTTATACAATTAACGTCGATTTTCACCTTGGAGATGAATTTCTCGAGCTAAATAACGGATACGTTCCATAACACGCTTGGCTTGCCAAGTTTCATCACCAGAACGTGAGATTGAGAAGTGTTCTTCAAGTCCTTTAAAATCAAGGTTAGAAGTGAAGAACGTTAGCAGATTTTCTTGCATACGATACTGAAGAATCACTTGGAGCACATCATCACGAATCCAAGAACTTTGTTGTTCAGCACCAATATCATCCAGTACCAAAATCTCAGATTGCTTAATTTGGTCAATCTGCTCTTTCACAGTACCAGTATTAATGGCATTCTTAATGTCAACACAGAAAGTTGGAAAATGCAAGAGAGTTGTTGACTTACCATACTTAGCTGACAGGCGATTTGCCAAATAAGCCATCAAGTAAGATTTACCGACACCAAAGGTTCCAAAAACATAAAGTCCCTTTTGTGGTTTATCTTCAAGATTTTTAATATAATCATTCAAATAATTATAAATCTCAATACGATTAGGATCCCCAAGGTCAATATCATCAGTTGAAATATGCTTCAGACTTGTTGGCAAACCAATCAAGGTCACACGGTTTTTAATATCTTGACGTTTTTTAGCTTCTACCAACTCGCGAGTCTCTAAATAAATGACATCAGCATATCCTTCATTCATGCTAAGAGCTGGCTTATAACCTTTTGCCACATATGAAGCATCTTGATTTTGAAACTTCTCGCGTTCAACCATAAATTGGTTAAACTTAGGGAGGCTACGATTAATCTGCTCTTGAGTCAAGCCATTTGACGTGATAAAATCAGCAATTTCCTTATCCGCTAAAATAGCTTGAGTCAATTCATTAAGATCAGTTCGACTTTGGCGAAGCTGTTTAGCCAAGGTTTGTCCGATTTTTTCCATCACTCACTCCTTAATCTTCTAACATGCTACGTCTAAGCTCTTCAAGTTTTGCCTTTTCTTCAGCTGTCGCAACATGTTTGTATTCTTTTGCTGTCCATTCTGGAACATTAGTTTTAGTCACTTTTGCTTTAGCTTTGCGTTCTTTATTTCGTTGCGTGAAACTACGCATCTTAAGAACAGCCGCTTCTGCTGTCGTAATTTTTTGGTAAGCAAAATCATTTGCCACCTTCATGATATAAGGTTTGTTGATATTGGCTGACTGCGTTTTATTCAAAGTGTAAAGAACCATCACATTAATGACTTCATCTAGGAAATCCATATTAGCCAGTTCTTCTAAAACTTTGCGCTCACTTTCAGTAACCACAGCACGACGTGGCGCTTTGATTTTTTCAAGAAATTCCTTGGCAGATGCTTGCTTAGCTTCTCGGATAATCACTTGTTCTTTAGCATCAAATTGCTCTTTGATTTGGTTATTAGCTGTTTTTTTCTGCTCAAGCTGTACCGTCATTCGTTGTGGCGAAATTTTGCCATTAATAGCCGTACTTTTTGCCAATTGATAAATGTCAAACCAATTCATGCTGTATTTATCAGCTAGACTATAAATCTTAACTACATCAGTTTTTTCATCTTTGAATTGCAAACCATCACGTAACATTAAACGCTCAAAACTGTCCAAATCGAAATGGTTTTTTGATACTGTCTTAGGCACTTTTGGATTTTCATCTACTGAAAAAATATCAGAGAACTTCTTAGAAACATCACGCGCACCATCAGGCAGAACCACATCCAACTCAGCCACCGCAACATCACCAATCCTTTGTTCTAATAAACGACGGTAAATTGCATTGGCTAAGAACGTTTCGCGATTTAAGGCAGGTTGTAATTTCAAAACATAAGCATCTCGTGTTTGGTATAAAACCAGTAAGTCTACTGCGGTTAAGATAGCCAGAGCTTCCTCGACTTCTTGCATGCTCAACTGTAAGTGATTCAAAATCTCACTAAACTTATGACGTTTGATACCATCATCAAAGAAAGCAAGCAGATACTCATACAAAAGCACCGCATGGTTCCCGATAACAGGATGATATAGCTGACTTAGACTATCAGAATCCAACAAAACCTTATTGTTTTTGACATAAGAAAATTCATCAATCGGTCTCATTTAGCTTACTTCTTTTCTTCTTGCTACGCACACGATTCGTAATTTGCTGCAAAAGTTCCTCAATCTCATCAACATCTTTAAATGATTTATAAACTGAGGCAAAACGAACATAAGTAATTTCATCAAGTTCTGCCAGCTCATCCATGACCAGATTACCAATCACAGTACTCGGAACTTCACTTTCGTATTCGCTACGAATTTTTTGTTCAATACGAGACACCACCTGTTCAATATCATCGCTTGATACTGGACGTTTTTGTGCGCTTTGAAAAATTCCATTTAGGATTTTTTCACGAGAAAATTGTTCACGCGTTCCATCTTTTTTAATGACTAACAAGGGTAGTTCTTCAACGCGTTCAAAGGTTGTAAAACGCGCATGACAATTTTCACATTCTCGGCGTCGTCGAATCGTATTACCATCTTCTGCTTGACGGCTATCGATGACACTCGATTTATTATAATTACATTTTGGACAACGCATACAAACACCCCATTCTACCAATTATTCTAATACTTAATTTTAACATAAATTCACTCATTATGAAAGTAATACCAGTCCAAGCCGGTTCAGTTGTCGCTTTCCCTTTTCTAACAAAATATCATGACATACTTCATTAGAAAAACGAACAGACCGAGAAGAGAGCTCAGTCTGTCTTTTAATGTTATTTTGCCATAACCCTAGGGATAACTAAAGTAAACTCAGTTCCCTCGTCAACCACACTGCTAACGCTAACTTTGAGGTTATAAGCATCTACGATTTGCTTAAGAATGGCTAAGCCAATTCCAAGCCCACCTTGTGTCGAAACACGATTACGTGACTTATCTGTGCGATAGAAACGCTCAAAGATGTGATTCAAATCTTCCTGCGAGATTCCTTCACCCTCATCTCGAACTTTTACAATCGCATTCTCTCCTAAAACATCCAAAGTCACATGAATATTTCTACTACCTGAAGAATATTTTACGCCATTATCAATCAAGATTAAAATAGCTTGTTCAAAATGATGCTTGTAAATCTCTGCATAAATACAATCTTCAACCGTTGAAACGAGTGAAAAACGGAAATCAGGATACAGAATGCGGAAATTTCCTAAAACAACGTCAATGGATTGTTTTAAATCTGTAACCTCTCCCTTATGAAGATCAAAACTTCCTTGAACACGAATCATATCTAGCATGTCATTTACCATAATTGACATGCGATCCGCCTCATGATAAGCGGCATCAAGACTCTCGCATAAAACTTCTGGGTCATCTTTTCCCCAGCGCTGCAACAAGCCTAAATGCCCCTTGATGACAGCAATCGGTGTGCGCAATTCATGGCTAACATCACTAACAAAGCGTGTTTGCCGCTTAGCAAATCTCTCAATTTGCTCTAAAACACTATCAAAAGTTTGTGACAAATCTTCAATTTCATCACCAGATTGAATATCCGAACGTAAAGCTAATTCACTTGGACTTTCAGCGAGTTTATCAACAAATGTTTGAAAGTCACGAAGTGGCCTCAACGTCCTATGCGATACCGCAAGAACTAAATAAAAAATCACACAAGCTTCGACAAGTTCACATAGCAAAGCAATCACTACAAAAGTATGACGCGCCATAAAATACGAAGCAATACTTTGGTAGACGGTTACGTAACCAATAACTTTTCGACTATCTTTGGAATAAATTTTTTCACTCTGGTAAAAACCAGTAAAAGCTGGCGAACGGTACATCACCGTTTCACCAACTTTTCCAATTTTCATTGTCGATAGTACTTTATCGGTTGTCAAAACTAATTGTTTATCTTTATTAAAGACAGAAACTTCTTGATTATCAAAAATCAATTCGTCAATGCCGCCTTGCCTATCAAGAATATACTTCTTATCGTCATTTTCGACAAGCGAGCCTGAAGCACCATATTGATTCAACAAATCTAATAACTTCTCTTGCGAAAGAGAAGTTTCTTTAGATAAAAATTCACGAACAACTTCTGTGGATTGCTCGGTGTTATAACGATCTTTTGAAAGAAAAATTCGTGTCACACCAAAATAAATAACTAAGTTAAAAGCTGATAAAATCAACAAAACCCACAGAAAAGTTTTTACTGAAATTTTTTTAGATAATGACTTTTTAAAGCACTTTATCATTATTTTTCTCGAATAATATAACCCATTCCACGAACAGTTTGGATATATGATTCTTTACCAGGAATATCAATTTTTCCACGAAGATAACGGATGTAAACATCCACTACGTTTGTTTCGATATCAGTATCATAACGCCAAACACTTGCAAGTAATTCTTCACGTGTCATCACTCGGTTAACGTTTGAAAGAAGAACACTTAACAAATCATATTCACGTTTTGTTAATGAAATTTCATCATCACCACGAACTGCAGAACGATTTTGTGGGTTCAAACGAAGACCTAAGAGACCTTCTTTTGCTTGACCTTCTTTGTCTTGTTTAGAATTAGCATCTTGACGACGGAATACTGCACGAACACGAGCGAGTAATTCTTCAATAGCAAATGGTTTTACAATATAATCATCTGCTCCACGGTCAAGACCAGCAACAATATCCATAATAGAATCACGAGCAGTCATCATGATAATTGATGTGTCTTTTTCCAAACGAAGACGACGTGTAATTTCGAATCCGTCCATATCAGGTAACATCAAATCTAATAGGATCAAATCAAAATCATCATCCAATGCAGTTTGAAGCCCTAAACGTCCATTTGTCTCAACAACTACTGAATACCCCTCATGTTGTAATTCTAAAGACACAAAGCGTGCAAGATTTTTTTCATCCTCAATAATTAAAATCTTTTTACTCATTGTCACCAACCTTTTATTTAATGTAAAGATTATAAAATCTAATAATTGCCTAGTACACAGCTATCGTTACCGTTTTAATTTTCGCTCAATTTATGAGAAAGAATCCATCCATCACTCTATCCCTTTTTAATACAATTCTCAAAAATGACCTACTCAGCCAAGTATACTATATTGCCCTAAAAGTATATCAAAGTATAAACGATAATTCAAGAAAATTTTATCTTTTTAATGAAAATTATATTAATCCTCAAACAAGCCATTTAAAGCAGAAAATGGGTTGTTTTCTTTTTTCTTTTCATCTTGTAATGCTTCGTATTGTTCTTCTGTCATGACAGACCAATTTTGTCCTGATGGCATGTCATCTGATTGACGTTCTTCATCACTCAAGACTTGCATAGGAATTGTTAAAAGAATATTATCAATGGCACTTTCTTCCAAATCAATAACATCCTCTTCTAATACTAAAGCAAGATTTTCTTTGACCAAGTCTTCTTTGGCGTGAAGGTCAGCTGACTCAACAAAGACCTCTGAAACGTCTTCAACTTGGTGAACATCAACAGGTTGCATTGAACGACTTGATGGTAAAGTAATTGTATAATCCAATCGATAATTCAATAGGTACAATCCATCATCGTATGAAACAATTCCGTTTACAGAAACTGCTTTGACGTCTAAAACTTCGCTTGAGCGTTGCATTAATTTTTCTTTAATATTCAAAGATTCATTAAAAGCAATTCCCTCAGCATTTTTCTTTATTTCTGAAATAGCTATCATCATTATTCTACCTCTTTTAAATTTCCTTACCATTATACCAGCTTTTTTAGCTCTTGTCTTTATGATATTGATGTCAAATTCATTATATTAGAATTCTTATGAATAATGGATAAAAGCCCACAATAACTTGTGAGCTTTTACCATTTACATATGACGAAGACGATCGATTCGATCGGCAATAGATGGATGGGTGTTAAAGAGTGAACTAAATCGTTCACCTTTTTTAAGTGGGTCATTAATATACAAAGCAGCACTAGCTTGGTCTACTGGATGATGCATTGGTGATGAGTCTTCAAGTTTTTGAAGAGCCTTAATCATGCCTTCTGGATTTCGTGTTAATTCCACAGAACTAGCATCGGCAAGAAATTCACGTTGACGTGAGATGGCAAGCTGAACTAAGGTAGCAGCAAGTGGTGCCAAGAAAAGCGAAATCAAAGACAAGATGAGCACAATAATCCCCATAGCTCCTTCGTCACGATCATTAGAGCGGCGGCGATTACTTCCACCAAACCACATCATACGACTTCCAAAACTTGCAATCATTGTTACAGCACTAGCAAGAGCAACAGCAATTGTCGATATACGAATATCATAATTTCGAATGTGGCTAACTTCGTGTCCGATAACTCCTTCAAGTTCTTCACGATTCATCAAAGCTAACAAACCTGTTGTTGCTGCCACGGCAGCATTTTCAGGGCTTGACCCTGTGGCAAAAGCATTAAGCGACTCATCCTCAACAATAAAGACACGTGGCATTGGAATTTGTGCAACCATAGCCATATCTTCAACGATATGATAAAGTTGTGGTGCCTCTTCTTCAGTCACTTCACGCGCATTATTCATTGCCATGACGACATTAGTGGATTGAAGAATCATGCTCACTGCATAAATACCACCGATAATCAGAGCAATGACAACACCAAAACTTAAACTATCTAACCAAAGGTATCCAACTGCTGCACCGATAGCTGCCAAAATCAAGAAGAAGACAAAGAGCAAAACAACTGTCTTGCGCTTATTGCTGGCAATTTGATCATATAACATAATTTTCTCTTATAATGAAAGAGTCTCTCTAAGCTCATTGAACCACCTAAAGAGACTCTTTATATTCCTTTCGTTTAAGATAACTTGTCTTAAAAGTTATTTTTTGAATTGATTAAAAATCAAATGATACTTTTGGTGTTTCTTTTTCATCTTCAGGTGTTTCCAAGAATTGACTTGGTTTAAATCCGAAAAGACCTGCAATAATATTAGTTGGGAATGTTTCCAACTTCACGTTGTAGTTTGCTGTAGTTGTGTTGAACAATTGACGTGAATAAGAAATTTTATTTTCAGTATTTGTCAATTCGTCTTGCAATTTAATAAAGCTATTATTTGCTTTAAGTTCAGGATAATTTTCAGCAACAGCAATCAAGCCTGACAATTGTTTTGTAAGAGCGTTTGAAGCATGCATTGCTTCTGCAGGGCTTTGTGCTTGTGCTACTTGGCTACGCAATTCTGTAATTTTAGCAAATGTTTTTTCTTCGTAAGCAGCATAACCTTTAACTGTTTCAATTAAGTTTGGAATCAGGTCATTACGACGTTTCAATTGAACATCGATTTGACTCCAAGATTCTTTGGTTTGCATGCGGCTTTTCACAAGTCCATTATAAGCAGTAACTCCCCAGAGTACTAGAACGGCAATGATAGCAATAATAATAAAAATCATAAATTCCTCCTCGGGTATGACACCCATTCTAACTGAATTAAGCTTTCTAACCCCAAGGCTCTAGGTAAAAAGCTTCCCACGAAAACGATTTAAATCTTTTCAAAACCATTATATCAATTTTCATCACAATCTAAAAGAAATTAGCTAAAGTCTGTTAAAATTGACCGTATCCAAAACAGGTCATAGATATCACTCCAAAACTTTTTATGGTAAAATAAGGTGATATAGATTGAAATGGAAAGGACACTTAAAGAAAAGGAGTTTAAATCACTTTCTTTAAACAAACAATATGACACCTGAAGAATTTTATGACAAACTTCGTCAGCAAGGATTTGACTTGACTGATACTCAAAAGAAACAATTTGAACGCTACTTCGAGCTTTTGGTTGAATGGAATCAAAAAATCAATTTGACAGCCATCACTGACAAAGAAGGCGTTTATCTTAAACACTTTTACGATTCTATCGCACCTGTTTTGCAAGGCAAAATCACTAATCAAGATGTTCGCCTCTTGGATATTGGAGCTGGAGCTGGTTTTCCAAGTATTCCTATCAAAATCTTGTGCCCAGCTATTGATGTGACAATCATCGATTCACTAAACAAACGCATCAATTTCCTTAATCTTTTGGCTGATGAACTTGGTTTAGACGGTGTTCACTTCTACCATGGACGCGCTGAAGATTATGGACAAGATAAGGCTTTTCGCGCTAGCTATGACATCGTAACAGCACGCGCTGTTGCCCGTCTTCAAGTTCTAACAGAATTAACTATTCCTTTCTTGAAAGTCGGTGGTCAGTTGATTGCTCTTAAAGCATCTGCTGCCGAAGAAGAATTAGCTGATGCTAAAAATGCTATGTCCGTCCTCTTTTCAAAACTTATTGAAAACTATCACTATGAATTACCAAATGGTGATAGTCGTCAAATCACTATTCTTGAAAAGAAAAAAGAAACACCAAACAAATACCCACGCAAAGCAGGTATGCCAAATAAAAAACCTCTTTAATGGGACGATACAAAAACTAAGTGGCTTGCTATAATAGCCACTTAATTGCTATCTTTATGGAAAGGGATATTTCAATTGACTAGATTTTTAAAACGGCTATCTGGCACTCAACGGTTAACCTTTAGTTTTTTGATTGTCATCTTGATAGGAAGCATCTTGTTATCACTTCCTATTACCCACTACCAAAACGCCCCAGCAACAGGATATCTTGACCACTTATTTACAGTGGTTTCGATGGTTTGTGTGACTGGTTTATCGGTCTTTCCTGTGGCTGATGTTTACAACGGTCTTGGACAAGTCATTGCTGTCATTTTGATGCAAATTGGTGGTCTTGGATTGGTAACCTTGCTTGCCGTTAGTACCTATATCCTTAGAAAAAGGATGAACTTATCTGAACAACATATCTTACAATCCGCCCTTAGTTATGACAATAGTGGTCACCTTAAACGTTATTTGTTCAACGTTTATAAGATTACCTTTATTATTGAAAGCTTGATTGCAGCGCTATTTCTCATCGATTTTATTCCGAGATTCGGACTGGGACACGGAATTTTCAATGCTATCTTCCTTGCAGTTTCTGCTTTTTGTAATGCTGGTTTTGATAACCTTGGTGGAAATAGTTTAAAACCATTTGTCCTCAATCCACTGCTTAATCTGCTCTTTATGGCTTTGATTATTTCTGGGGGGATTGGTTTTGCTGTTTGGGTTGATATCAAACGAGCTATCAAGCACTTCTTTGCGGATAGACCATATCGCTTCAAAACTTTTACACGCCAACTAAGCAATCAAACACGCTTGGTGCTTGCCACTACAGCTGTTCTCTTACTTCTAGGAACTGTGTTAACTTGGCTTATCGAGGCTAATAACCCTAAAACCATTGGACAATACAATCCATTCCAGCAATTTATGGTTAGCTTATTTCAAACGGTCACAATGAGGACCGCTGGCTTTGCAACCATTTCTTATCTGGACACTCATCCCGCCACTAACATCCTCTACATGATTCAGATGATTATCGGTGGTGCTCCAGGCGGTACTGCTGGTGGGGTGAAAGTGACAACGGTAGCCATTACTTTCTTACTCTTTAAATCAGAATTAGCTGGTCAAACAGAAGTAACTTTCCGCCACCGCATTATTCCAAATCGTGTCATCAAACAAACGTTGACAGTTCTGATTTTCTTCTTCTCAGTCTTAATTGTTGGCTATGTGCTTCTTCTTCAACTAGAACCACATCACGACCCCTTAGCCCTGCTATTTGAAGCTGTATCTGCCATTGCTACGGTCGGGGTTTCCATGGATTTAACACCGCAATTATCAACTGGTGGAAGACTCATTATCATGGCTATGATGTTTATCGGACGTGTCGGTCCGCTTACCGTTCTTCTTAGCCTACTTCAAAAGAAAGAAAAAGATATTCAATACGCACAGACAAATATTACCGTCGGTTAGAGAGGGAAATTTATGAGAAAAAAAATATTTGGTGTTCTTGGCCTTGGAATTTTCGGACGAAACGTTGCCAAAGAACTTAGTAAATTTGAACAAGACGTTATCGCTATTGACGCCAACCCAAACCTTGTTCAAAATGTTTCTGAGGTGGTCAAAAAAGCTGCCGTAGGAGACATTACTGACATTGACTTTTTGAAGGCTCTTGGGATTAATCAATGTGACACTGTCGTGGTCGCTACTGGTAATAACCTCGAATCATCAGTTCTAGCGGTAATGCACTGTAAGAAACTTGGTGTGAAAAATATCATCGCTAAAGCTAAAACCAAAACGTATGAAGAAGTTCTTTACGGTATCGGGGCTAGCAAAGTCATCATGCCAGAACGCGACTCAGGTAAACGTGTTGCAGCCAATATGCTTCGCCATCACATCGAAAACATCGTTCACTTGGAAGAAAAATTAGCCATGGTAGAATTTTCTGTTCCAGATTCTTGGGTTGGTAAAAATCTAATTCAACTAGATGTTCGAAACAAATACGAAATCAATATCATCGGCACTCGTCAAACAACATCATCAGCTATCGATACTCACATCGATCCCAACAAAGCATTTGAAGCTGATACAGAAGTCATTGCAATCGCCAGTGATGATACCTTTGAAAAATTCGATTACCTTGGTTATTTAAAATAAACAAAAAGCGTAATGCTCTAAAGAGCATTACGCTTTTCTATTTTATTGCCATGGATTGTAAAATCTACCATGATTCCATTTAAAAAGTAACAATGTCACTGCCACAATCAAAACAGCTAAAACAATTGTCATAATATCTGCTGAAGTGAAATTTGTATAAGTGTACCAAGTACGCTTTTTATTTTTCCCGAAACGGCGCAACTCCATCGCTGTTGAGACCGTGTCAATACGTTCAAGAGAACTGAAAATCAAAGGAATCACAATTTGTAAATTTCCTTTAATACGTTTCATCAATTTCTCTTTTGAAGATAATTCAAGTCCTCGCGCTTCTTGAGACATTCGAATCATGTAAAATTCTTCCTGAACATCTGGAATGTAGCGTAGTGTTAAACTAACGGCATAAGCCACCTTATAAGGAACACCAATTTGATTAAGGCTTGAAGCAAATTGACTGGGGTGCGTTGTCATCAAAAATAGAACTGCTAAAGGCACTGTACAGAAGTATTTTAAGGCCAAATTAAAGAGATAAAATAATTCCTGACTAGTTAGATAGAAACGACCGTAACCTTGCCATAAGACCGTTTTAGCACCGTATATACTCTCACCATAACTTGGTTCAAATAAATAGACCATTATCACATTCAAAAGCGCAAAGAAGCCAATGAACTTAATCACAAATGATACTTGTTTCCAGCGGATATTTGCCAATTTAAATAACAAAAGCGAAGTCACAGCAACAAGTGCAATCAAGCGTGTGTCATAAGTTGTCATGCAAGCTACTGATACCAAGATGAAGAAGATTAATTTACTAGCTCCAGATAAGTGGTATAGGAAGCCTTGACCACTTTGATAACCAATAAAATGATTAGCCATTGCATCCTCCTTGCTGTTTAATATAATAATGCGTCAAATCAATCGGGTTAATACCGATTTTTTCAGCCAAGTCAAAAAGACTTGTTTTTTTCAGATTAGCTTTTTCCAATACTTCGGCTTGACTAAAAAGGGCAACTGGGGAACAATCTGCAATGATATTCCCATCGCTCACCACAATACTACGGTCTGAATACTCTAACATCAGCTGCATATCATGCGTAATCATGATAATAGTGTGTCCAGCTTTGTTTAGCTGATTGAGGAAGGTCATGATTTCAGTGTAATGGCGTTTATCTTGCCCAGCTGTTGGCTCATCCAATAAAATAATCTCTGGATTCATAACCAAAACAGAAGCAATGGTCACACGTTTCTTCTGTCCAAATGATAAAGCTGAAATCGGCCATTTTCTAAATTCATACAGACCACAAACTTTTAAGGTCTCAAGAACACGTTTTTCAACTTCTTGCTCATTCACCCCACGCAAGCGAAGACCTAATGCAACCTCATCAAAAATCATAGTTTGACTAATCATCTGATTTGGATTTTGAAGGACGTAGCCGATTTTCTCAGCGCGTTCTTTGATAGAATCTTCCATGATTGATTGTCCTTGGTAGCAAATATCACCTGCTGTTGGTTTGATGAATTGGCAAAGAGCTTTGGCTAAGGTTGATTTTCCTGCACCATTTTTCCCAACGATGGCAATACGTTCACCTTTATGAATAGCAAAGCTAATATCTTTTAAAATCGGTTGATTTTCCTGATAACTAAACTTTAGCTGCTTCACTTCTAAAATAGGGTCTTTTGGCACTGTATTTGCTGATTGACTTAAACCAGCCACGGTAATATCCGATAAATCTAACTGACTTAAATCTGACAAATGCTCTGCTTTGGTCACATCGACATTTAAATCTTTCAAAGCTGTCACATAAAGAGGCTCACGAATCCCATTTTCAACCAGTAAGTTACTCTTTAACAAATCATCTGGATGCCCATCAAATAATATCTGACCATCATTAATCAAAATAACTTTATCCACCTGACGATAAAGCACATCCTCAAGACGGTGTTCAATAATAATCGTTGTTGTTTGCCCTTCTTGGTGAATACGATCAATCAGTTCAATCGTTTCTTGCCCAGATTTAGGGTCTAGATTTGCCAGCGGCTCATCAAAAAGTAAAATCGGACTCTCGTCAATCAAAACACCTGCTAAGCTCACGCGCTGCTTCTGACCACCCGATAAATCCTGTGGACGGCTATCTAGGAATGCCGTCAAATCGAGCTTATTAGCCCAATAATTGATCTTGTCAGTCATTTGATCCAACGGAAGACAGTCATTTTCAAGCGCAAATGCTAAATCCTCTGCCACTGTTAGGCCAATAAACTGGCCATCTGGGTCTTGTAACACCGTAGACACAAGATGCGATTTATCATAAATCGACAAATCAAAAGCATCCTTGCCTGCAATGGTCAATTGACCTCTTTTTTCACCATGATTAATGTTTGGAATAATCCCATTTAAACACTGTCCAATGGTTGATTTTCCTGATCCCGACGGTCCAACAATCAATACCTTCTGCCCTTTCTCAATAGATAGATTAAGGGATTTTAAGGTAGGCTCTGCTTGAGCATCATATTTAAAAGTGAAATCCTTAAACTGAATAAGGGGCTCCATGAATCTTCTCCTAAAAAATGATTAAGAGTAGGATAACCTTGTCATCCTACCCCGTTAAAAACGGCTCTCATGCGAGCCTGGATAATACTAGAATGCTATGTGATAGCCAAAAACAGAACTCCTAGCCCTGCTTTTCAAAAGAATTAATCTTTTGTTAGACTACCTGATTGTGTACGTGTTTTTGAGTAGACAGCTAAAAGCAATGACCCACCAATAGCAATTGTCAAGCTATTAATAGCAGCTGATAGAATACCTTGAGTAAAGACTTTACTTGCTGGTTCACTATAAATCAAAATGTCACCATACGGTGCAATGATGCCCCAACCAATAACATTAGCTAGGATTTGTGCACTGTTAAACCATACCAAATCTTTTTCAGTTAATTGACCTTTTTCAATCTTGATTTTTTTAGCCACAAGTCCGATAGCTAGACCAATCAAACCACTCACAAGGACCCATGTCCACCATGGTGAACCATATTGAAGAGCATCTTTCAAAGCATGTCCGATAAAGCCAGAAAAGAATCCAACAGTTGGACCATAAACAACGGCAAATAGAGCAACCACTGCGTATTGCAATTGAAGATTTGTATTTGGAATTGGTGTTGGAATATTAACCAATGTTCCGATGATAATAAACAGTGCAGCACCAATCCCTGTAGCCACAACAGTCTTGATTGAATTATTTTTCATGACTTATTCTCCTTTATAATAAACTTATCTATTTTTCTAAGTATAATGCTTTAGAAACCTTATTTTAACGCCGTTTTATTTTACCACAAATAAAGGACATTTTAAAGACGCTTATTTATTTGAACTAGTCATAAAAGGGCTTTATATAAAAAATAGCCGAGCTTTCGCCCAGCTATCTAGTATTAATTAACTTTTTTCTTTTTACCCCAAACAGATTTTTCAGCAACTGCTGTAAAGAGAACATCTGTTGAAGAGTTTAGGGCTGTTTCACATGAGTCTTGAACAACCCCAACAATAAATCCGACACCAACTACTTGCATAGCAAGATCGTTTGAAATACCAAACAAGCTACATGCAACTGGTACTAGAAGAAGTGAGCCTCCAGTAACACCAGATGCACCGCAAGCTGATACTGCAGACAAGACACTTAGCAAGAAAGCTGTTGGAAAATCGACGTGAATGCCTAGCGTATTAACCGCAGCAAGTGTCAAAACATTAATTGTGATGGCAGCACCACCCATATTAATAGTAGCCCCAAGTGGGATAGATACCTTGTAAGTATCTTTGTTCAAGCCTAACTCTTCACAAAGTTTCATATTAACGGGAATGTTAGCTGCAGAACTACGTGTGAAGAAAGCTGTCAATCCAGAATCTTTCAAGCAACGGAAAACCAATGGATATGGATTTTTGCGCATGAAGAGAAAAGCAATAAACGGATTAATTACTAAAGCTACAAAAAGCATTGTCCCCACAAGAGCTAAAATCAAGAAACCATAGTTTGCTAAAATCTTAACCCCGTTATCTGAGATTGTCTTAAAGACAAGGCCTAAAATACCAAATGGTGCTAAATTAATAATCCAACGAACCACTTGTGACGTAACATCAGCGATGGTTTGTAAAAGCTCTTTCGTTTCTTTATTTGAATTTCTAAAAGCAAGACCAAAGATAACAGCCCAAGTCAATACACCGATATAGTTAGCTGTTCCCAATGCATTAATTGGGTTATCAACCATTTTTAGTAGAAGACTGTGGAAAACTTGCCCAACTCCTTCCGGAGATGACAATTTTGGTTGCGTGGCAGTATCCAAGGTCAGAGTGATTGGGAAAAGGTAATTCACCACAACTGCTACTAGGGCAGCTGCTAAGGTCCCAACAAGATAAAGTCCAATAATCGTTGACATATTGGTCTTTTGTCCCTTTTCATTTTGTGACAATGCACTAGCAACCAAAACAAAGACAAGTAATGGCGCTACCGCTTTTAGCCCACCAACGAACAAATCACCTAGGATACCAATAGCTGAAATCTTAGGAAGAGTCATTCCTAAAATAAATCCAAGAATAACACCAATGATGATTCGTTTGATGAGACTAGTTCTATTCCAAACATTAATAAATCGTTTCATGGTAGCTCCTCAAAAAAATATTAACGGTTTTAATCATAATATAAAACAAGCGCTTCGTCAAACGAATTATGGCAGTTTTTATGCCATGACAGCGCTTTTATCGTGGTTTTTTTCAATTTTTTGAAAATTTTGTGATTATTTCTAACATGGCTCCTCCTTGATATGACAACGAATGTCAGCTTTTTAGTAAAAAAACAGCGATTTTCTTCTATTGACGTTAGAAATGGAGTTCGATATAATAAGCTGCGCATCATTTTGCTTAATGAGAGAGTTTAACTAAGCAAAATGCTATATCGTTTTTTATTAGGAGGACATTAATGAAACCTGTCAAAAATATCTATATTATCATCGGTTTCATGTTATTTGCTTTATTCTTTGGGGCAGGTAATCTGATTTATCCCGCCTTTTTAGGGATATATTCTGGAAGCAACCTAGCATTAGCCATTCTTGGTTTCTGTTTAACTGGTGTGACTCTTCCGCTTTTAGGGGTAGTCGCAGTAGCCTATTCAGGTGCGAGTGATATTGAAGATTTTGCACGTCCAGTTTCTCGTCACTATGCTTTGCTATTTTCAATCGCACTTTACTTATCAATCGGGCCATTCTTTGCCATTCCAAGAACGGGTGCTACTTCATTTTCAATCGGTATTGAACCTATCTTTGGCGACAATCTGATTGCTAAAGTAGTCTACGGTTTAGTTTTCTTTGGTATTTCTTACTTCTTAGCGATTAAACCAAATAAAATCGCAGACCGTATCGGGAAATACCTAACACCTGCACTTTTGATTATCATCGCAATTTTAGTCGTAGCTTCATTTGTAAAACCAGCTGGTGATATCGGAACAGCTTACAACGCTGCCAATGATATCAGTAATGCCTTTAAAGATGTTCCATTTGTTGCGGGACTCATTCAAGGTTATGGAACAATGGATGCCCTTGCTTCACTAGCCTTTGCCATTATCGTTATCGACGCTAGCAAATCACACGGAGCAAAAGGAAAAGCGGAAGTTGCTACACTTACTTTCAAATCAGGATTAATTGCTACTGTACTACTTGCTCTTATTTATATCTTTGTAGCTCGTATCGGAGCTTCATCACAAAATCTCTTTGATTTTTCTAACGGACACTTTATGTTTAAAGGTGAAGCAATCGATGGTGGTAACATCCTTGGACAAGCAGCTCACTTCTATCTTGGAAGTATCGGACAAATCATCCTTGCTGCAGCTATTTTCCTTGCTTGCTTAACAACAGCAACTGGTTTGATTACTGCCTGTGCAGAGTACTTCCACAAATTGCAACCAAAAGTTTCTCACGTTTCTTGGGCAACTCTCTTCACTTTGATTGCACTATTCTTCTACTTCGGTGGTCTTTCTGAATTGATCAAATGGTCACTTCCAGTACTTTACTTGCTCTATCCATTAACAGTCGTTATTATCTTCTTAGCCTTGCTATCAAAATTCTTCAAGAAAGATCGCATCGTTTACCAAATTACAATTGGTTTTGCAGCCATTCCTGCTCTTTACGATGCCCTCTCAACACTTGCTAAAATGACTGGACTTTTCAGCCTACCAGCAAGCCTTGTTAATTTCTTCAATGGATTCGTTCCACTTGGACAATTCTCCCTTGAATGGATTAGCTTTGCCATCGTTGGATTCATTGTTGGATTTATCCTACACAAGACTAAAAAAGCTTAATAATAGCAAAACCAACCTTCATAACGAGGGTTGGCTTTTTTGTTGTTTATTTTCCAAGTAAACTAATACGTTCTTGAATGTGTTTGGCATTTTCAATCTCATCAACAAATCCAAGAGCATAATCCGCATAGCTAATAGCACTTTCACCCTTGTCATTGAATGTCAATTCTTCACCAGCAAGAATGTATTCTCCTGTACGTTTACCATCTGCTTGGAAATCAATGGCTGGACTGATGAAAGTCCATTTGACATCATGACGTTCACGGATTTCTGCTAAAGACTGACGTTGAGCACTAGCAAGTGGTCTAAAAGCTTCTGGAACTTCTGGTGTGTCAACCAATTGCACCGTGTGCTCTGGGTTAACATAAAGACTTCCTGCACCACCGACAATCATCAAACGTGTGTCAGTACCTGAAAGCAAATCAGCCAAATGTTTTTGCGAATCGCTGTGAAGATGAAGCTGATCTTCTTTCCAATATCCAACAGCATCAACCACAACATCAAACCCTGCCAAATCTTCTTTTGTTAAGTCAAACAAGTCCTTTTCAATAACTTTTTGAGCTTTTGATTTATTTGAACTACGAACAACTGCTGTGACATCATGGCCACGATTAAGAGCTTCTTCAACAATTAATCGACCTGCTTTACCATTTGCGGCAACGACTGCAATTTCCATAAGAATTCCTCCGAAAAAATTATTTTTTTGTTGTAACGCCTTTTGTTACAACTACGCTTTTAATATACCTTTATATCGATGTAATGTCAAGAGTTACAACAAAAAGTTGTAACTTTTTTAATGACAACTCAAATATGCTATAATGAGCTTAACTAAATTCCCATAAGGAGAAAAAATGCCCTATTCAACACGATTAGCCACTTCCGTTCATATTCTGTTAGCCATTTATCATTTTGAAAATGAAGCAAAAGTAACTTCTACTTTTCTAGCTAAAAGTATCCAGACTAACCCTGTTATTGTGCGAAACTTACTAGGAAAATTGCAAAAAGCTGACTTAGTCAAAGTCGAAGCTGGTGTTGGTGGAGCTCATTTAACAAAGAAACCTGAAGAACTAACACTTTGGGATATCTTCCAAGCCGTCGAAGACAAAAATAAACCCATTTTCAAAGCTAGTGATGACACGAACCCAAACTGTCCTGTTGGTCGTGTGGTTAATTCAGTTCTTCAACCACGCATTGACAAAATTCAGGAAACTTTCCAAGCATCCCTAAAAGCCGTTAACTTGGCCACCCTTATTGAGGATATGGACCAGCAATTAGAAAAAATAGATTTCAAAAATCTCCCTGAAAAACCTTAAAAAGTTAATCTAAAAAGAGACTCACAAATGTGAGCCTCTTTTTTAGATTTATTTATGACTAAGTTTTTTAGTTAAGAAATCACCGACAAATTGGATGATAAAGACAAGAACTAAAATACATAGTGTCGCGATAATTGTGACATCCGTTGCTGAACGGTTGTATCCGTAGTAAATAGCAATATAACCAAGACCACCAGCACCGATGGCACCAGCCATTGCTGTTTCACCGATGAGTGAGATAAGAGTCACAGTTGACACACGAATCAATTCTGGCAAACCTTCGCTAAGGTAAATCTTGACGATATCCCAAAGTGTCGCACCTGAAGCTTGTGCCGCTTCGATAACTCCCTTGTCCATTTCAGAAAAGACTACTTGGACTTGACGAGCATAGAAGGCAAATGTTGCCGCAGACAGTGGAATCAAAGCCGCTGTTTTACCAAGGTTAGTTCCAACAAGAGCATAAGTGAAACCTTTTAAAATCGCAAGCAAGATGATAAATGGAATAGCACGCACAATTGACGTGAAAATATCCAAAACTTTAAAACCAAAACGATTGCTCAAAACGCCATTTGGTCCTGTTAGAACCAAAAACAAGCCCATAACAAGTCCTAAAAGGCCACCAATAACAAAAGACCAACCTGTCATGTAAATAGTCGCTGAAAAGGCATCTGACCAAGAATTTGTCCCTTCCCAGCCAATGCGGTAAACATCAGGCATATTTGTAGAAATCCATTCAATCATTTAGGCACCTCGTTTCAATACTGTTAATTCGATTCCAGCAGCAACAATAGCTTCTTGCGCACCCGCCAGTGCAAAGGCTTCACCAGACAAGACAACAATCATCTCACCAACTGGTGTATCATCAAGAATTTCAATATTTCCGTAAAGAATATTAGCTGTAACTTCGAATTGTTTGTAGATTTGGTTAAGAATTGGTTCATCAGTTGATGTTCCAGCATACTTCAATTGAACAAGCAAATCATCTTTTGGCAGATTTTGTACAATAGCTTGTTTTTCAATTTTAACCAAGGCATCTTCAATACCAGTTGCTGTTTTAATAAATTCTTGTGTTAATGGTTCTTTAGGATTTGAGAAGATGTCTAGAACTGATCCTTCTTCAATCAAGCGACCATTTTGCATCACAGCGACACGGTGGCAGATATCTTTCACAATTTGCATTTCGTGAGTAATCATAACCACTGTCAAACCAAGTTTTTGGTTCAATTCTTGCAATAGTGCCAAAATTTGTTTGGTTGTTTTTGGGTCAAGAGCTGATGTTGATTCATCAGAAATCAAAATTTCTGGGTCATTAGCAAGCGCACGCGCAATCGCCACACGTTGTTTTTGACCACCTGATAATTGTGATGGATAGTTTTCAGCTCGATCGGCTAGACCTACCAATTCCAACAATTCAGCAACTTTTTGATCTTTTTCTTCTTTGCTTAATTTTGAATGACGAAGAGCAAATGCTACATTTTGGCGCGCTGTTTTTTGTGCCATCAAATTAAAGTGTTGGAAAATCATCCCAATTTTTTGACGTTTTTGACGAAGGGCAGCTCCTTTTAATTGAACTTTTCCATCCGCAAATGTCACATCATCACCAATTGTGATTTTTCCTGATGTTGGGGCTTGTAACAAATTAATCGTACGTACCAAAGTTGATTTTCCGGCACCAGAATACCCAACAATTCCATAAATATCGCCTTTATTAATCGCAATTGAAACATCTTTTACCGCTTCAATCACACGTTTTTTCTGGCGAAAAGTAATATCGATATGCTCTAAATTAATAATCGGTTTTGTCATAACTCTTACTCAACTCCTCAAGATTTACTCACTTATTGTTTTATCAATTCTATCATTTTAAAACAATTTTCAAAACTTTCCAACATCATATTCTACCATATTCTGTTGTTTTTAAAAATAGAGAATGGCGTGTTTCACACACGCCAGCTCTAAATCTTCAATAAAATCCTTTAGTCTTTAGAAGAAACTTTTGCACCCTTCCATGCTGGGATATCAACGTTATTTGAAGCATCTTGGATGACTTTACCAACTTCGTCAGTTTGGTAAACTGAAATCAAAGTCTTGATAGCTTTAGCTTTGTCAGATTTCTTCCAATCTTTTTGAGCTGCAATAACGTTGACCCATTGATCTGAGT
Organism: Streptococcus sp. KCJ4932; assembly: GCF_004352745.1. NCBI lineage: Bacteria > Bacillati > Bacillota > Bacilli > Lactobacillales > Streptococcaceae > Streptococcus > Streptococcus sp. KCJ4932. The sequence goes on from NZ_SJWW01000001.1 coordinate 188,834, forward strand.
TTTTGTCAACTGCTTCTTTGTAAAGTGTTGTTTTGTAATCAACTTTTGCTGCTTGAGCGTAAGAGTTGTTAACGATAGCAGCATCGACTGATGACAATGTTGAAGCCGTTTGTGCAGCATCAACTTCTTTGATATCTAAATCTTTAGGATTTGATGAAATGTTTTTGATTGTTGCAAGTTCGTCACCATTAACGTCCAATTTAATCAAACCTGCTGATTGAAGAAGGTAAAGAGCACGGCTTTCGTTTGAAGCATCATTTGGAACTGAGATAGTTGCTTTGTTAGGAATATCTTTGACATCAGTGTATTTAGCTTTGCCATTTTCTGTACCTGAGAAGATACGGATTGGGCTAAGAAGTGTGTCAGCGGCTTCTACCAAAGTTCCTTTGTTTTCAGAGTTCCAGTTGTTCAAAAAATATTTGTGTTGGAAGGCATTGACGTCAACTTCACCATTTTGAAGAGCTTCGTTTGGTTGGTTGTAATCAGTGAACTCAACCAACTCGATTTCCACGCCTTTGTCTTTAGCCAATTCTTTGACTTTATCCCAAAGTGGTTCAGTTGCATCATCCAAAGTCATGATACCAACTTTAAGTTTTGAATCATTTGAAGCTGATTTTGAACCACCACATGCTGCCAATAAAAGTGTTGAGGCAAGAGCTACGCTAGCCAATCCAAGTAATTTTTTTAATTTCATATCTATTTCCTCTCTCCTTTAACTCGTGATTTCATTCTAACCTAATTAGTTATAGGTTTCAAATTGTTAAAATCAAGGTTTAGTTATAGTTTTAAACTATAACTAAATTATTTTTCTGATGGAACCGTCAAGTCTTTCGCGTTTGGGACATAATCTCCGCCAAGATATTTCTGTGCCAAGTTTGACAAAGTCCCATCCTTTTGCAAGGTCTTCAAACGTTTATTAACAAAGCTTTGCAAATCTTTTTGATCTTGCCCAAGAATGAAATAAATGAATGGTTGTTCATCAGATTTCAACTCGATAGTTTTCAAATTATTCAATTTTTGATTTTTAATAATGGTATTTACCGTAGGAGCATCAAAAATCTTGAAATCAAACTTACCATCATTCAGATTTGTCAAAACTTGGGTAATGTTTTCGTTAGTGTAGTTGAGGTCAACAGGTTTGCTATTATTCTCAGTGTTAAATTTTTCAAGCTGTGCTGCTGTTGTTGTTCCTTGAACCACTTGTGTTGAATGTCCTGCAATATCATCGTATGAAGCAATATCTGAGTCTTTTGGCACTACCAAAACTGATGGTGTTGACCCGATTGGATAAGAATAAAGGTATTTTGCTGAACGTTCTTTGGTATAACTGATATTGTTGCCGCCAAGCTGATATTTCCCAGAATCAAGTCCTGTGAAAATAGATGACCACTCTGTCTTCTTGAAAGTCACTTTGTACTTATCAGAATCTTTGAAGACAGCTTTTGCCACCTCGATATCATAACCAGTTAGTTTACCTGATTCTTCGTAAGAGAAAGGTGCTGTCGTTCCAACTGTCGCAAAAGTCAGCTCTTTCTTATCAGATGATGCATCTGATGATGACTTTGATGAGCAAGCTGCAAGAAGCGTTGCTGAGACGAGAGCTAGTCCTGTTATTCCTAGCATTTTTTTCATAATCGTCATATCGTTTCCTACCTTCTTTAAGAGTTGCTTACATCTTAACATCCAAGCGACTTCTTAACAAATACTTAAATTCTATCACCGCGATAAAGAAATCTTATCACCCAGCTAGTCTTTTCCCTTTGCAAAATAATCTAGCAAATAAAGAGCATTCTCAACAAAATACTGCACGGCTGTTTTGAGTGCTTCGTCTTTGACCGTAAAAGTATCTTGGTGAAGCCCTGCCGCATTTTCATCGCCATTACTTCCAATCAAAGCAAAAACACCTGGAATTTTCTCTTGATAAGCCGCAAAGTCCTCACCAATGGTCAGAGGTTCAACCGTTACAACTTCAGCAAATGTTTTTGAATGCTCAAAAATAAGAGATGTCAAAACCTCATCATTAAAAGTTAATGTCGGCGTTTTGCCCCATTCAATCGATACTTGAGCCGCAAATTGGTCAGCTGTATTTTCGATAATTTTAGTAAATGACTCACGCAAATGCTGACGTGTCTCCGCAGAAAATGAGCGCATTGTCCCTTCAAAATAACCTGATTCTGGCATGACATTCCACGCGCTGCCCACATCAATGTGTGTCACTGACAAGACTGCAGGCTCAAAAGGCGATACCGTACGGCTGACAATCGCCTGAAGATTATTGACAATAGTTGTAATGGCTAAGACCGTATCTGTCCCAAAATCTGGACGCGCAGCATGCCCGCTCACACCACTAACAGTGACTTTAAACTTATCGACCGCTGCCATGATAGCTTTTGAGCGAAGCCCGATTTCTCCAGGTTTCAAATGAGGATAATTATGGTAGCCGATAATAGCTGAAACATCCTTAAGACCGCCATTTTCAATCACTTGATACGCACCAACTGACACTTCTTCAGCTGGCTGAAAAATCAAGCGCACAGTTCCTTTTAGCTGCTCTTCTTTTGCTTTTAAAATCTCAGCAGCACCAAGAAGACTTGTCTGGTGGAAATCATGCCCACAGGCGTGCATAGCACCATTCTTGCTTGCATAATCAAAGGTATTCTTCTCTTTGATAGGAAGAGCATCAATATCTGCACGAAGAGCAATAACAGGCTCTCCTTGCCCAATCTCCGCAATAAATCCCGTCGGCAAATCTGTCTCAAGAATACGAATGCCTAACTTTGAAATATAATCCTTCAAAAAAGCAGTCGTCTCAAATTCATTCTCCGAGATTTCTGGATGTGCATGAATTCTACGACGAACCGCGGCTAATTTAGCATAAAAATCTGATGTCATTTTGACTCCTCTACCGCTTGATAATCTGGCAAATAACTACCACCCAAATATTTATTACTCAACTTCTCTAAAGTGCCATTATCATAAAGCTTTTTAACCGCCTTATTAAATTCTCCTTGTAATTTACCACTGTCACTTGAAAAAATAATATAATTATTCGGGTTATCATCCGTTTGTAAATCAATCACTTTTAAATCCAAAGCTTTTTGTTTAATAATCGTGTTAACGGATATCTTATCAAAAATTAAATAATCAAACTCTCCACTATCCAAGTCTAATAAGCGTTTTGTAACGTCCTCACCGGAATATTCAATTTTTGACGGTGAATCACTGTGCTTCTTATTCCAATCATCGACAAATTTTGCTGTTGATGTTCCCGTATCATCTTGGGTAACCTTACCAGCAATATCATCAAGTGACTTAATGTCAGAACCATCCTTAGTGACTAGCACCAGCGGATTTTTAGCAATTGGAACAGAGTACAAATACTTACTAGCACGTTCTTTGGTATAAGAAAGATTATTAGCAGCTACTTGGTAAATTTCACTATCGAGCCCGACAAAAATGGAATCCCAAGCAGTCTTTTTAAAACTAATATCATAGCCATCAATATACTTACTAGCTGATTTAATCACTTGAATATCATAGCCAGTCAGTTGACCTTTAGTATTTTGATAAGAAAAAGGTTTGATATCCCCTGCTGTGGCAACGACAGCTTTCTGATCAGCTGCCTCGACATGAACTGTCAGTCCTGCACTTAATAAAATAGTTAATCCTAATAAACTTTTTTTCATTTTCATACCTCAAACTCCACTAAAACTACAGTTGCTGTACTAAATAGTCAAAAATCTTCCGGCTTTCTGCTTTTTCTAACAGTAATTCTGGATGCCACTGAAAGCCTAAAATAGGCGCTCCATCCTTACTTTCATAAGCTTCAATCGTGCCGTCACGTGGGTCACGCGCTGTCGCAACCAAGCTCGGTGCCAACTCTTTCACACTTTGTTGGTGGAAAGAATTAACCCAAGCACCGTTAGCAACTAACTTACTAACACGGCTATTTGGTAGAATCTCCACTTCTTGTGATGTCCCTGAAAACTCTTTTTGCCAGTGGTGTTCAACCTTTTGGTTCAAAGTGCCACCCAAAGCAACGTTAAGCAGCTGCATACCGCGGCAAACTGCGAAAATTGGTTTCTTTTGCTTCAAAGCTTCTTTAATCAAAGCCAATTCAAATTCATCACGTTCCAAACTATAATCATCACTATCAATTGATTTTCTTTCACCATAAAATTCAGGAGTTACGTTTTGACCTCCTGATAGGATTAATTTATCAATCATGTCGATGTAATCTTTAGCCAAGTCTGGACTAGCAACAGGAATAACAATCGGAAGCCCCCCAGCTTCCTTGACCCCGTCAGATAAACGTCTTGACACCATATCATATGGCAAACCAGACCGTGCTGGAAGTTCTTTGATATTTCCCGAAATGCCAACAACAACTTTCTCCATACAAGCACCCCACTTTCTATCAATTATAAGAAGCCACTTTCTAAGTTAGAAATATTGTAAACCAAATCCCCAAAGATTACCAATAGTTATTTTTTATCAGGGAGATAGGCTTTGGCTATAACCCAAAAAAGACACCCAGTCTTTCGACTGAATGTCTCTTTCTTTTATACTATCAGATTAGAAATCAGATACGTTGTGGTAAACTTTTTGAACGTCTTCGTCATCTTCAAGAGCGTCAACAAGTTTTTCAAATGTTTCAAGGTCTTCACCTTCAAGTGTCACTTCTGATTGAGGAATCATTTCAAGTTCAGTAACTTTGAACTCTTCGATACCGTTAGCACGCAAAGCTTCGATACCTTTGTGAAGGTCAGTTGGAGCTGTGTAGACAGTTACAACACCGTCTTCTGCTTCAACGTCTTCAACATCAACGTCAGCTTCAAGCAATTGTTCAAAAATGCTATCTGCATCGTCACCATCAAAGACAATAACACCTTTTTTGTCGAACATGTAAGAAACTGAACCAGATGCTCCCATGTTACCACCGTTTTTACCAAATGCAGTACGCAAGTTAGCAGCAGTACGGTTAACGTTACTTGTCAAAGTATCAACGATGATCATTGAACCGTTTGGTCCAAATCCTTCGTAACGACCTTCAACGAAAGTTTCGTCTGTATTACCTTTTGCTTTATCGATTGCGCGGTCGATAACGTGTTTTGGAACTTGTGCTTGTTTTGCACGTTCAAGTACGAATTTAAGAGCTGAGTTTGATTCTGGATCTGGTTCACCTTTTTTAGCAGCTACATAGATTTCAACACCAAATTTAGCGTAAACTTTTGAGTTAGCACCATCTTTGGCAGTTTTTTTGGCAACAATATTGGCCCACTTACGTCCCATGGGTAGTCTCCTTTGTAAAGATTATTATTTATTTTAGCATGATTAAGTGATTTGACCAGTAAAATAGCCAAATCATTGAACTACTGAATTAGCAAAGCTAAATTCGTAATCCTTTTTATTATAGCACTTTGACAGGGCTGTGTAAAATGTTCCTAAAAATTAAAAGCGAAAACTGAGCTCAACAAAAGCCCAGTTTTTAGTTTATTTATGTAAGCGCTTATTTTGTGATTCTAATCGGCTGATTTTCTCAAAGCTTGGTTTTAAAATTATCTATTTTGGACATATTCTGCAATAGCAGAACTAACAAAACTAGCTGTTCCTTGACCTGCCGCTTTGTCGATAAAAGTTGTGAAACGATTATCCTCAATATACATTTGCCCCAGACCTGATAAAATCTCCATATCACATGGGTAAAAATGCTCACTAATATAGCTTTGTAAAGTTTCAACTTGTTTTTGAACCTTGCTATCAGAAAGAGAATGCTCTCTTAGCTTTGCAAAGTCTCTCATTATCGCTGCCATTTCTTCCGTAATGACCGAAAAATCAGTCTGTGGATTTTTTTCAAATGCTTGATAAGCTTCCGTTGTTCCCCAATGTTCTTTAGCTTCTTTTTGGAAAGCTTCCAAATCCGACTTGTCATAAGCTGTGAATGTCATCATGTTTTCTCCATTTTCCTGTAAGGACTTAGCATGAGAAATAACCTTTTCCAAATGCTCTTTTTTCAACTCGAGCCATTTTATCTGCTCAGATAAAGCTTCTTCTTTGTTATAGCTTGGGTCCGACAGGATTTCCTTTATTTTTTTAAGAGGAAATTCTAGCTCACGAAACAAAAGGATTTCTTGCAAGTGTTCAAAGGCTTGCTTATCATAAAAGCGGTAGCCATTTTCTCCGATAAAGGATGGTTTTAAAAGACCAATCTGGTCATAATAGTGCAAGGTACGCACGCTAATGCCTGATATCTGACTCATCTCTTTTACTGTTTTCATGTACTAGCTCCTCTCGATGATAAGTATAGGCTATAACGTTACGTTAGGGTCAAGAGAAAAAATGAAGTTTTTTGTTTGTAAACGTTTACTTATTAATTCTCACTGGAACCTTTCCCCAAGTTTGTTCTTGAATCTGTGAATTTCCAAGTTGATAGACTTGGTCAGCTTGTTGCGTCACCGCATCCCACGGTTTTGCACCGATTCGAGCGACGATATCCACAGACTTTTTCACCGTTTTAAGGTGTTTTTGCCCTTTTTCGGTAAATCCAAGCACATGTACCGCTTCTGGCAATGGCTTTTCCACAGCTCCGACCAAGATGTAAGCCAAAATTCGGCGGATTCGAGCCTTCGTGTAACGTTTCGTGGCGACTTTATCCACTAATTCTTCCACAGTCGCTACGCTCCTAATAGCAGAGCGGATACGGCTGGCTAACTCTTCATTAACCTGGAAAATCTCTGTCAAATCAGGGTTTGTCACGATTTGATACTTGAGCAATTGGAAATAATTCTCCCAAGTCACTTGAGGAGCGCCTAGGAAAAGGTCAGCTTGCGGCATAAATTTGTCCACAAAAACTTTGTCTTGCCTGTGGATACGCAGATTTGTCGCGGAAGCAAATGCGACATCAGTCTCAAGCGAGTGATAACCAGCTCCCTGACGCATGATTGGGCTAAGCTTGATTGATTTTCCAGCACAAGCTTTGGCATAAGAAAGCCCTAAAATATGATTTGGCGTGTTACCTGTGAAGTCGACACCAGCAAATGTCTCCCACATTTTCTGCGTTTTCTGTGGATAAGACAAATTATCTGGCAAATTTTGCAAGTAATCCACCATTTTCTGTTGATTATCCGCATAAATCTGTGAAAAGTGTTGATAATCCAGATTTTCTTCCGTTCCAAATGCCAAGTTATCCACACCAAGGCGCTCTAAAATGTCCACCGCACCCTGCGCAAAGTAGTCCGCTGACTGAACAGCCACCAAAAATGGCAATTCAACTACCAAATCAGCCCCGCATTTCAGAGCCATTTCCGCGCGCGTCCATTTGTCCACAACCGCAGGCTCACCACGCTGCACAAAATTCCCAGACATGGCAACAATCTTGACCCCTTCAGCCTGCGACAACAAATAACGATGCCCATTATGAAAAGGATTAAATTCAGCAACGATACCAGTGATAGTCATGTTGTGCTCCTTAGAGAAATTTCTCCCCTACTTCTGACAGACAAAGAACCAGCGTTCTGATTTTTTGCGTGGCTTTTTATCTTCGAAATCAGCGTAGAGTTTAAATGATTTGAATCCTGCTTGTTCCAAGAGGATGTCGTAAGTCAAGACTTCGTAAGTGCGTTCTTCGTGGACTTCGTCGTAGCGTGTGAAGCGTCCGTCTTCATCTTGCAAGAAGAAAGTCAATTCGTGGACAACTGAGTGAGGCGCTTCGTCCGCGTAAGTATCCCAGACCATAGCAAATTCTTCCGCATTTTCGTGGTAAGAATAGCCAGGAAAGACTGTGTCAGTTTTATAAGTTGAGTGCACATCAAAGATGAAAACACCATCTTCGTTCAAGCAATCATAAACTTCCTTGAAAACATCTCCTACCTCAACTTCATCAGCCATATAACAGATAGAATCTGAATAACAAGTCACCAAGTCGTATTTACCAGCTTCTGATAAATCAAGCATGTTACCTTGTTTGAATTCAATGTCTTCTCCAGCTACTTTAGCGCGTTTTCGAGCAATTTCAAGCATATCTTCACTCAAATCTAGCCCTGTCACATCAAAACCAGCTTTAGCAAAGCGTACTGACTGAATCCCAGTTCCGCAGGCTAATTCCAAGAGTTTTTTCTTATCTTTTGGAAAATGGCGAAGCGAAAAATCAGTCCATTTATCATAAAGGCTGTCATCCATGATGGCATCGTAAACTGATGCGAATTTTTCGTAGTTTTTGTTCATTGTTTTGTCCTATCAAACTTCTATCATTCTTAGAATGAAATAATCTGAGACAAGTGCCCCAGATTATAAGGATAATGCTGCAAAATTAAGCAAGGTATTCTGACACATCAACCATAGGTGCTTCGTGCCACAATTTTTCGATGTTGTAGTGTTCGCGTTCGTCTTCTGAAAAGATGTGAACAACAACGTCGTTAAGGTCAAGTAGTACCCAACCAGTACGGCTATCACCTTCAGCATGGCTAGCGTCGCCACCAGCTTCTTTAACTTTTTCACGGATATTTTCAGCAATAGCATCCAATTGACGAGTGTTCATAGCGCTAACGACCACAAAGTAGTCAGTCACACTAGTCAATCCGTAAAGGTCCAAAACGACCATATCTTCTGCACGTTTCTCATCAGCTGCTTTCACAACAACAGCTAAAAGTTCTTCTTTAGTCAATATAAATCCTCTTTCAATATTTCTTCTATCGTCTTTACCTTGGCAAATCGATTATGCCAAATAGCTTCGTAATGTTTTTGTAGTTGCTTTGCTGTCAGGAAATCACTATCAAAAGTAGTCGTTCCATTCTTTGGAATAGTCACTTGATACCCTAGTTCAAACGCCACCTTAACAGTCGTATCAATGCAATAATTCGTTGCCATGCCAATGATAATCAGCCGCTCAATAGCTTGGCTATCCAGATAAGTCTGTAAATGAGTTTCTTTAAAAGCACTATTATAATGCTTATCAAAAATTTTATCGTCAACTTCTGGAGCAACACCGTCGTAGATTTTCCATCCATGACTACCAAAAACTAATTCTTCGTCATGATGTCGAACATAGATGACTTCAACACCTTTTTCACGACAACTTGTTATTAATTGCTGCCAAATAGACAGGCACTCCTGCATTTGATAAGGTACATTTTCAATCAAATCATTTTGAATATCTACGACTAGCAAAGCAGTTTTCATTTATCAGACCTCATATACCCCACATAAGCATTATAAGTCTCAATGGTTTGTGGGAAAATTGGGAAGGCTTGGTGTGCAAGGTGCTCAACGGTATGAACCGTTTCATAAGCCACTGCCTTATCAAGCGATTCTTTAGCAATCACACGCGCTTCTTCCACCAATGGAAAACGGCGACCTGGCTCGATATAATCAGCAACATAGATAATCTTATCAAGTAGTGACATGGCTCCAGAGCCAACAGTATGCGTCTCAATACTACGCAAGATTTCCTTATCTGTCACACCCAAGTCTTCTTGAATCTTGTAAATACCAACCATGCCATGCCAGACATTGTTGCCCCATTTTTTGAGTTTGGGGTCAAGCTTGTACTTATCAATCAAGTCTAAAAATTCTTGGTCAGAAAGTTCCTTGGCATAATCATGAATCAAACCAGCCAGTCCAGCTTTTTCAGTGTCATAACCATAACGATCAGCTAGTTCAATCGCTGATTTTTCCACACCAAGGACATGTTTAAAACGTTTCTCGCTCATAACAGCTGATACTTTATCTAAAAGCTCAGCACGTTCAATTCCCGCGGTGTATGTCTCATAGGTCACGGTAAAGTCCTTCTTTCTCAATGTAGTCGATAACAGCTGGTGGCGTCAAGAAGTTTGGACGACAACCAATTTCAAAATGATGACGAACTAAACTTGATGAGATGTCCATCATTGGCACATCTACCCAGATGACAGGATATGATGTTCCAGCCTTATATTTAGGACGTTGAACACCAACAAACTGCACCATTTTAATCAATTCATCAATTTTGTACCATTTTGGGAGGTAATCAACCATATCAGCACCGATAATGAAATAGTAATCCACGTCCGGATTTTTTTCGATTAAAAGTTTCATGGTATCGTAAGTGTAGCTGATACCTTTACGCTCTAATTCGATTGTTTCAATATCCAGACCTTCAACACCCTCAATTGCTAACTCAAGCATTTTCAAGCGGTGTTTTTCATCAATCGTTTCTTTTTTATCAAGATGTGGTGGCTCATATTCGGGCATAAGAAGAACTTTGTCCAAACTCAATTGTTGGCGGACTTGATCAGCAACCACGAGATGAGCATTGTGGACAGGGTTAAAATTGCCGCCCAAAATACCAATTTGCTTACGATTTTTATCTTTTTCTTTTTTCTCCAGTTCCACTTTAGTAAATGGAGTAACTAATTCTAATGCCATACGACTACCTCCGAGCTTGGTATTACCTACCAAGCTCATTCAACTACATTGCCCGTTAAAAACAGACTATTTATTCAATTCTTTTACTTTTGGTGAGATTTTACGGTTTTGTTTTTTAGATGATTCTTTGTAAAGAATGATGATACGTCCGATTTTAAGGACAGTATCGCAACCAATCTCATCTTCTAAGATTTCAGCCACTTCATGGATGTCTTCATCAGTATTTTGAAGAAGAGTGACTTTAATTAATTCACGCGCATCCAATGCATTGCGGACGCTTGTTTTAATTTGGTCGTTAAGACCGTTTTTCCCAATTTGTACAATTGGTTTCATTGAGTGTGCTTGTGATTTCAAAAAAGCACGTTGTTTTGATGTTAACATAATTCTCCTTGTTTTAAAAATCAATAATTTTAGAAAGGTTGTACAATATATTTTGGCTTCCTATGATAACCAATTCAACCTTTTTTCTAGCTCTAGTCAAATTTTGGAAAAGCATTTTTTTGGGATTATAATAGTTATTTCCTTCTGCCTTTAATATCATCGAATCATTTTCTAGATTAGCTTCATAGTGAAAATTACTATCCAGTATTACTGTCACACTATCAAATTCTTGCCCAATTACTTCATGCGATGTCTCTCCTATTTTAGGCAATGAATCTAACGGTTCATTATCATAACGAGAACACGTATAGGATAACACTCGAGAATTATCCTTAGATTTTAGATAATTTTCAGCAGAATTCTTACTATCAAAATATTTCACTTCAACAATATTATTATAATTTGACACTCTCTTTATTTTTTTCTGATCTATTGGAAATTTTAAAAATAATTTGATAAAATTTGCCAAATCAGGATTACTGCGATATTTATCTTTTAATTTAAATTTTTTTCCTCCTGTACTTTTTACTAAATCATTTATAATTTTTTCATTTTCAGCTTTTTCTTCATTATCGTGCAGTGTTTGTTGACCATCCATAAAGAAAATTATTCTTACATTATAAAGTTTTGAATTCTTTATTATCTCATCACGCTGTAAAGGACGAATTCTTTGACTTTCATCTACTAAAATAAAATCAGCATTTTCAAAATCAATTTTTTTATAGTCTTTTATTGCCAAAATTTTATAACCATAAGCTTTTAATCTCTCTTGACCCTGATTTAAATTTGCACAGTGTAACACATATACACTCTTTCCCTTATCTATTAACTCTTTACACAAATCATACAAAAGTAATGACTTTCCAGTTCCAGGCCTTCCATTAACAGAACTGAATAAAGATGAAGATTTTAAAATCTCATCTTTAAAGTTATACTGAGGGGGAGTCAATAAATACTCAGATTTAATAAACTTTTCAATATCATTGAATGGAGATACAAGATAATTCTTTATTTCAAATTTAGTATTAGCCTGTTCAAGTGTTATTACTTCGATATCCTGTTTTTCAAAAGCATTTAATAAATCTTCAGCACTACAATCTACTACAGTACCATCTTCCGGAAAAAACTCTATAAATAAACTATTCTTTAACGAAAAACTAAAATATCTAGTTGAAACATCTAAAAAATGAAGGTAAAAATAGTTCTTTTTCAACTGTTCAACCATTTTTTCTTTGGTTGATTCACTTTTATACTCTATATTTAAA